>JBEEMV010000030.1:0-13572 GCA_041192505.1 Bacteroidota bacterium | reverse complement strand
TCAGTACCAATTATTTTAATTCTTACTTTTTCGCCTGTTTTTAATACACCTTCCATTGTATTTAATCTCGAATGCGAAATTTCGGAAATATGCAATAACCCTTCTTTGCCTGGCATAAATTCTACAAATGCGCCAAACTCAACCACATTCTTAACTGTAGCTTCAAATTCGTCGCCTACTTGCGGCACAAAAGTTACATTTTTAATATGTTGTAATGCTGCATCCATTCCTTCTTTTTCAGTAGCTAATACATGAATTTCGCCTACTTCAACACCATCTTTCATCACTTCTTCAATGCTGATTTTTGTCTTCGTAGTTTTTTGTAATTCTTGAATGTTTTTGCCACCAGGTCCTATAATTGCACCAATAAATTCTTTATCAATATATACTTTTTCAATACGTGGTGCATGTGCTTTGTAATCAGCGTTTGCTTCGCTCATTACTTTGTTCATTTCATTTAAAATATGCAAACGTCCTTTTCTTGATTGCTCTAAAGCTTCTTTCAATACTTCAAAACTTAATCCGTTTACTTTAATATCCATCTGCGTTCCGCAAATACCTTTTGCAGTACCAGTTACTTTAAAATCCATATCACCCAAATGATCTTCATCTCCCAAAATATCGCTTAAGATAGCGTATTTACTGCCATCTTTACTGGTAATCATTCCCATAGCAATACCGCTTACACCACCACTTATTTTTACACCTGCATCCATTAATGCTAATGAACCTGCGCAGGTAGTAGCCATTGATGATGAACCATTACTTTCTAGTACTTCACTTACAATACGAATAGTGTAAGGACATTCGTCAGGCATCACAACTTCTAACGAACGTTTTGCTAAATTACCATGACCAATTTCACGACGACCAGGACCACGATTTGGTTTTACTTCGCCAGTTGAAAATGCTGGAAAATTATAGTGCAATAAAAATTTAGAATATTCTAATTCATGCGCCATATCTAACATTTGTTCGTCATCTGTTCCGCCTAAAGTTACAGTAGCTAAAGCTTGCGTTTCGCCTCTTGTAAAAATAGCCGAACCATGTGGCGAAGGCAATGCATTTACTTCCATCCATAACGGACGAATTTCATCTAATGCACGTCCATCCAAACGTTGACGGTCATTTAATACCATATCACGAACTACATAATATTCTAAATCGCCAAAATATTTTTTAACTAATGGTTTAATTTCGTCAGTTAAACCTTCGCCTAATGATGCTTCAAATTCTTTACGAATAGATTTGAAACCATCGCCACGAGCAGTTTTATCTAATTTACCTTTTGCAATAGCTAAAATTTTATCCGAACAAGCTACTTTAATTTGCTCTCTTAATTCTTCGTTTTCAATTGGTTTTTCATATTCACGGAAAGATGTTTTACCAACCATTTCACGTAATTCTAATTGTGCTTTGCATTGCAATTTAATAGCTGCATGACCTAATGCAATGGCTTCAATTAATTCATCTTCACTCACTTCTTTCATTTCGCCTTCAATCATCACAATGTTATCGGCTGATGCACCAATGATAATATTCAAATCAGCTTTTGCTAATTCGCTACGCATTGGGTTTACTTTAAATACACCATCAATACGAGCTACACGAACTTCACTTATTGGACCACCTATAAACGGAATATCGCTTACAGCCAAAGCTGCACTTGCTGCAAAACCTGCTAATGTATCGGGCATTACTTCTTTATCGCCACTTATCATCCAAATATTTACTTGTGTTTCAAATAAATAATCTTCAGGAAATAATGGACGTAAAGTTCTATCAACCAAACGGCTGATGATAATTTCATAATCATTTAATCTTGTTTCTCTACGTGGAAAGCTGCCTGGAATACGACCTGTAGAATAAAATTTTTCAACATAATCAACTGATAATGGAAAAAAATCTTGACCTGGTTTTAATGTAGTACCACTAACTACAGTAGCTAACAACATACAATCGCCTTGGCGAATTACTACGCTGCCATCAGCTTGTTTTGCCAAACGACCTGTTTCGATAGAAATAGAGGTGCCATCGGGCATTTGGAAGGTTTTTACAATTCCTTTTTGACTCATAAAATTTTTGTTTTGTTTTTGTTGCCAAGGTTCATCGTAAATAGTTGTTTCATCGAGGAATATTTTTCAGAGATAAAACGTAGTATATTCAACTATTTCCCGGCGTTAATTATATAGTTTTTGATTTCTTTATTTGTTAAACGAATAAAATCCGATTCGTTATAAAAGTAAATTGCCCTTAGTTATATAACCAAGGGCAATTCTTATTTTTTTTACAGATTATTTTCTTAATCCTAATTCTGCAATTAATTTACGATAACCAGTTAAATTGCTAGCTTGTAAATAGTGTAACAATTTTTTACGCTTTCCTACCATGTTAATTAAACCACGGTTGCTGCCAAAATCTTTCGGCTGAAGTTTCATGTGCGATGTGATATGGCTGATTCTTTCAGTATATAAAGCTATTTGAGCTTCTGTAGCACCCGTATTTTTTTCGCTACCACCGTACTTTTTAATTGTTTCTTTTTTTGATTCTTTAGTTAATTGCATCGTATTTAAAGCTTTTGCTTTTTTTGTTATTCTTATTTTGAGGTGCAAATGTAAAACTATAAATTGAATTATACAAATTGTTTTTATTTAAATATTCTCATCTTATATTGCCACCTAATTTATTAAATTTTTTTTAATATTATGTATCGCAAAATATCAGATTTTATTACAGATTGGGGTTACGAATCGGCATCTACCATAAAATTATTTAACGAAATTGATAATAGCGCCATGTTAAAACCCTTATTTGAAGGTGGAAGAACGCTTGGGCAGCTTACTTGGCATATTGCCGAAACATTACCCGAAATGATTGGACAAATTGGAATTAATTTTAATCATACGCATAATGATAAGTGGGATGAAAAAACAACAGTTCAGGAAATTATAGCCATGTATAAAGCCAATACTGAAAAACTTTTAGAACAAATAAAAACATGGACAGAAAGTGATTTAGAAATTGAAGATAATATGTATGGTGAAAATTGGAAACGAGGCACCACCTTAGATATATTAATCAAACATCAAACACACCATCGTGGGCAGCTTACTTTAGCTATGCGACAAATGGGTATGAAAGTGCCTGGCATGTATGGCCCAGCAAAACATGAATGGGTTGAATTTGGAATGACTCCTTTAAATTAAATATGATGAGTAAAGAAAAAGTAAGATGTGCATGGTGTTTGAAAGATGATTTGTATAAAAAATATCATGATGAAGAATGGGGCAAGCCTGTAAAAGATGATACACTTTTATTCGAATTTTTGATTCTTGAATCGTTTCAGGCTGGCTTAAGCTGGCATACGGTTTTAAAAAAACGTGAAAATTTCAGGTTAGCTTTTAAACAATTTGATGCTAAAAAAGTATCTAAATTTACACAAACTGATATTGATAGATTAATGGCTGATGCTGGTATTATCAGAAATAAATTAAAAATTGAAGCTGCTATAAATAATGCTAAATTATTTTTAGAACTTCAAAAACAATATGGCTCGTTTGCTAATTTTATTTGGAAATTTACCGACCATAAACCAATTGTAAATCATCCAAAAATATTAAGTGATATAAAACCAACCACCGAAATATCGGATTTGATGAGTAAAGAATTAGGTAAGCTTGGTTTTAAATTTCGTGGGTCAACTATTTGCTATGCCTTTATGCAAGCCGTTGGAATGGTGGATGATCATTTGGAAAGTTGTTGGCGAAAGAAAAAATAAAAAGTGCTGCTATAAGTTAATACAACAGATATACCAACAAAACTACCCACTTCCAATTTTACTGCTTCACAAATTTTTGATAGTATGTTAAAGCATTTGTTGTTATTATTTCAACAATGTAAAACCCACTTTGCAATTGATTGATATTTATTCTACCTAATTCTGATGAGAAATTAGGTGTAATAAATTGAGCATCGGCTTTAGTTTCATACACCAAAATTCCACTTGAATTAAAAAATTTAAATTTTGATATTTTAAAATCGAGTTGGTTAAAATAAATAAAATCGTGAACAGGATTTGGGAAAATTTGAATAGATGCAGTTGTATTAAAACCTGCTTCGGGTGTATGTTGTACATCTTTTTTTACAAGAAACCAACAATCGGGGTCGAAGTAAACTATATCAATTTTTTCGGGTAAATCAATTTCAAAAGTTTGATTATTAGATGTAAAATTGAAATAAATTAAACTGTCTTTTCGTATGCCACCATCTAAGTATTTTGATACTCTAAAAGGCAGTTTCATTGCCCAAAATAATTCTTCATTTTGATTAGCAATAAATTGAATTTTAACTGATAATTTATTTTCAGCATTCTGAAACCATTTAATTTTCAATTCGGGAATTTCTTTTCCTGCATACCAAATTTTAAAATAATCATCTACTTGTTTGCCCCAAGTTTGCTCAATATTTTGTTTTAAAAATTCTGTATTTGTGTAGCCATAAGCTATTGCAGGGCTTTGAATATAATTTTTAATAGCTTTAAAAAATAAAGTATCGCCCATTTGATACCGCAATTGATGAAGCACCCAAGCACCTTTTAAATAGGAATAATTGCCACTAAAAATTCTTGAAACTTTTGTCGTATCATCACAATAAACCGAGCCAGCATCAGCATCAATTAGTGTTTGATACGAACCCCATTTCCAACTTTGCCAATTTGGATATACACCACAACATTCATCAGCCATTGCTGCACAATAAGTTGCAAAACCTTCATTTAGCCAAATGTCTGTCCAGCTATAACAAGTAGCTTTGTCGCCAAACCATTGATGGGCTAATTCATGTGCCAATAATCCGAGATTAAAATTGGATACAAAAGTTTGGGTTTGATGCTCCATACCGCCACCCCAGCCAAATTGAGCTTGGCCGTATTTTTCATTTCGGAATGGATATTTACCAAATTTATTTTCATAAAATTTTATCACATTAATTAAAAATGGTGTGCTATATTTTGCTTCATCGGTATCTTCGGGATATACAAAATTCTGTATCAGCAGACTATCATTTCCATTAATTACAAAATCATTGTATTCATTATAATTGGTACAAGCAAGGGCTATTAAGTAAGTAGCAATGGGATAGCGATGCTGCCAATGTGTAGTGTTCCATCCATTGTTGTTTGAAATTGTTTTTCTTACACCATTTGAAACAGAAATAAAAGAATCAGGCGCAGTAATAAATACATCAATCGAATCAATTTTATCATTCAGGCTTTGTTTGCAAGGCATCCAATCGCCTGCTCCGTATGGTTCACTTAATGTCCAGATGATACCACTTCCATTATGTGTTTGTTGTTGAAATGCACCAAACCCATTTTTACCAACGGGTTTGCCATGATAAAAAACGGTTATTGAATCAGTAATATTTAAATTGATATTGCTAAAAAAATCAACAATTAATTGGTCTTTAGCACGATGAAATAAGTTGTTAGATTGATGATAGTAAACACTATCAACTATTAATGAATCCGAACAATCTAAAATTAAAAAAGTAAAAGGCTGTAATACTGCTTTAAACTGAAAAGTAATTTTTCCTTGTATTTTCCATACGTTTGGATTGATATTAAACTCTAGTTTTTCATAATTTATATCAAAGCTTTTATCGGCGGCTGTACCAATAATTTTTGCTTTTGAAATAAAATTAAAATGCTGTTGTTCTTGCTCAATAATATTTTTCATTTCGCAATTATCCCAACAAGATTCAGTTTGCGAAAAACTTAATTTTGCAAATTGAAAAAACAGGATAGTTAGTACGAAAAATATTTTTTTTAGCATTTTATTTTAATGTATTCTATCGCCACGTAATGATAAATTGGCAATAATATTTTTTTCAATTTCAAGCAATTCTTCCCAACGTTTTTTTACTTCATCCTGTGGTAGATATTCGTTTGCCAAATCCATAAATAATCTATAATGCCCAGCTTCCGAAACCATAAATTTTCTATAAAATTCTCTAAAATATTCATCGGCTAATCCTTCGCTTAACAATCTAAATCGTTCGCAGCTTCGGGCTTCTATTAATGCAAAAATTAATAACGAATCCATCATACGGTTTTCACGGCTTCCGCCTTTGCGATGATGTTCACGAAGTTGGCTTACATATTCATCTTTGCGCTGTTTGCCTAACGATAAATTGCGTTTGTTTATTTCATGCAATACGGTTCTAAAATGCGCCCATTCTTCGGTTACTATGGGTGATAATTCATCTACAATTCTTTTTTTATCGGGGTAGGCTTGTATTAAAGTGATGCAACTTGATGCAGCTTTTTGTTCGCAATAGGCATGATCGGTAAGCACTTCTTCTAAGCTTTTTTCGGCAAGGTTTACCCATCGTGGGTCAGTTGGTAATTTTAAATGAAGCATTTGCAAAAATAATCAATTAGTATAAACCGAAGTGGGATTATTTTTTAGTTTATCAAAATGAAAACATAAATTGATTTTTAATTTTGTTTACCTTGCTTATTCAACGCAACAAAAGTTTGAATATTTTTAAAACAACTACTGCCTAAAAAGTATCTCATGAACATCAAAAAAAAACAGAATTATTATATTTCTGATGGCTACATTTATTTTGTGTGTTTCGATTCACTACACATACCTTGTTTTTTAGGTTTATGACTGGTTCAAATTTTTATATTGGGCTATTTATTAATTGTACGTTTTATGGATTTATAGCAGAGGGTTAGGGGGATACCGATAGTTGTTATTACAGTTAGCTATCCATAAAGCCATCTAAGTTTCGGCGTTGTTTTTTGGTAGGTCGGGCTTGCTTACTTTGCCTTTTGCCGGTATTAAATGCAAAAGCTATTGATGCCGTAGTATTAGTTAGTGTATCAATTATAGGCGATTTATCAGTATACTGTTTAATAGCTTCGGCATATTGTACCCGTTGTTCAATAAGTTGTAGTACTTCAATTACCCATTTCTTATCGCTTGTTTTTATAGTGTATTCATCGCCCACACTTACTTGTTTCGAAGCTTTAATAGCATCACCATTACAGCGTACCTTACCATCATCGCAAGCTTTTGATGCTAAGGCTCGGGTTTTAAAAATACGTATAGCCCATAAATATTTATCAATTCTTAATTTAGTAGCAGCAGCTTGCATTATTTTGTATGGTAAATAGTTGTGCTTAAAAGAAGCTTATCCTTTCAATTTCACTGTTCGGCGTTCAATACGTTTTTCATAGTTAGTACCTTTAAAGATTCTGTGTACATAAATACCTGCTACATCTACTTCGTCAGGGTCAATTTCGCCAGGTTGTAATAATTCCTCTACTTCAACAATAGTAATATTACCAGCTTTAGCCATCGATGTAGAAAAATTTCGAGTGGCTTTTCTAAAAACTAAATTACCCATAGTATCACCTTTCCAAGCTTTAATAATAGCATAATCGGCATGAAGCGCCATTTCCATTAAATGCATCTTACCATTAAATTCTCTAATTTCTTTTCCTTCGGCTATCTCGGTACCATAACCAGCAGGGGTAAAAAATGCAGGAATACCCATAGCTGCCATTTGTATTCGGGTAGCTAATGTACCCTGCGGTATTAAATCAACTTCTAATTCGCCAGCTAATAATTGGCGTTCAAATTCTGCATTTTCGCCCACATAACTACTCATCATTTTTTTAATCTGCCGTGTTTTTAACAACAAGCCTAATCCAAAATCATCCACACCTGCATTATTGCTAATACAAGTTAGATTTTTAACACCGCTTTTAACCAAAGCAGTAATACAGTTTTCAGGTATTCCGTTCAACCCAAATCCACCCAGCATCAATGTTTGTCCATCCTTAATATCACTTATCGCTGCATCAGCATTAGCTACTACTTTATTCATGTTAATTTGTTTAATTTGTTTTTAATCCAATCTCTTCAATCACTTTTTCATACATCATATCCATCTCATCAGGATGTTGTGTATAATATTGCAACGATTTTTTAAATTGCTTTGTATTCGTATTATATCTATTAAATATTTGCTCATAATACATCTTATAAGTATGTTTAGATGAATCAACACTTAGCTTCAAATCCTGCACAGTGGCATCAGCCAAGTGCATATCTGCCAATAATTTAATCATAGTATCCTTCTGTATTATTCCATCATCGGCAATCAATATTGGCGAATGATGATTACATGATAGAATAAAGTAAGCACCGATAAGTAAAAAATATTTTTTCATTTTATTTGTCAAAAATACTAACTGCTTTATTTTTTTTCTATTTTTAAGTTCTTAAATTTAAATACTTGTTTTCATGAACAAAATTTATTGCGCCGTTATTCTTGTAATTGTTGTGCTTTCATCGTGCCGAAAAAAGATAGCAGTACCCGATGATTCATTAAAAAATTTATTTGGCAAATGGACATGGGTAGAATCTTTCGAAAAGTCGGGAGGCTTTAGCACCCCTGCTTCTTCGGGCAATGCAGTGTATAGAATTTATACATCAAAAGGCGTATTTGAAGAATATAAAAACAAAAGCAAACAAGAAAAACTAAACTATACTTTTTCTACCTCTAACGGTTCGTTTTCAAACTCAGTATTTACCATCGTATACAAGCATCGTACTTTGTATTGGAGTGAAGCCCACACCACCGAGTATATACATTTTAAAGGCACCGATACTTTGATTTTAAATTATGGATGCGATACCTGCAACTATAGTATGTATGTAAAACAATAATCGTATTTTCTTTTTTACATTTGCCCTCTTTTTTTAACAACCCAATATTATGGATATTCAAAACATACTAACCCAGCTCGGTATCAATACAACCAACAGCGGCGTTTCTACAGGATTAAATTGGATGAAAGGCGATGCAGCCATCATCAATTCTTATTCGCCCGTTGATGGAAAATTAATTGCATCCTGCACCACAGCATCGGATGCGGATTATGAAAAAGTAATTACAACAGCACAAGAAGCTTATAAAGTTTGGCGTAATATGCCATCACCCAAACGTGGTGAAATCATTCGTCAGATGGGCGATGCATTGAGAGTTCAAAAAAATAATTTAGGTGCATTAGTGAGTTACGAAATGGGTAAAAGCTACCAAGAAGGATTAGGCGAAGTGCAAGAAATGATTGACATCTGCGATTTTGCTGTGGGTTTGAGCCGCCAATTGTATGGATTAACCATGCACAGCGAAAGACCTAATCATAGAATGTATGAACAATGGCATCCGATTGGAATTGTGGGCATCATTTCAGCATTCAATTTCCCTGTGGCTGTGTGGAGTTGGAATGCTATGTTAGCTTGGGTTTGCGGCGATGTATGTGTGTGGAAGCCAAGTGAAAAAACACCTTTAAGTGCCATTGCTTGCCAAAATATTATTGCCGAAGTATTACAAAAAAACAATGTACCCGAAGGCGTTTCATGTTTGATTGTGGGTGAAAGAAATATTGGCGAAAAAATGTCGGCTGATGTTCGTGTGCCATTGCTTAGTGCAACAGGTTCAACTCGTATGGGTAAAGCCGTAGGTGCTGCTGTGGGTGCAAGATTGGGCAGAAGTTTGTTGGAATTAGGTGGTAATAATGCCATCATAGTATCCGAACATGCCGATTTAAAGATGGTGTTAACAGGTGTTGTATTTGGTGCTTGCGGTACTGCTGGTCAGCGTTGTACAACCACTCGAAGATTAATTATTCATGCATCTATATATGAAAAAACAAAAGAAGTTTTAGCCAAAGCATATTCACAATTGAAAATTGGAAATCCATTAGATGAAACAAATCATGTAGGACCATTAATTGATAAAATGGCTGTAGATGGTTATTTAGATGCAATTGCAGTAGCAAAAATGGAAGGTGGCAAAATTATTATTGATGGTGGCGTATTGACTGGTAGCGGTTTTGAAAGTGGTTGTTATGTAAAGCCTTGCATTATTGAAGCCGAAAATCATTTTAAAATTGTACAGCATGAAACCTTTGCGCCTATACTTTACATCATGCAATATAAAACAATGGAAGAAGCCATTGCCTTGCAAAACGGCGTACCACAAGGGCTTTCGAGTGCAGTGTTTACCAACAGTTTAAAAGAAGCCGAATTATTTTTAAGTAATAACGGTAGTGATTGTGGCATTGCAAATGTAAACATTGGTACAAGCGGTGCCGAAATTGGTGGTGCATTTGGTGGTGAAAAAGAAACTGGCGGTGGCAGAGAAAGTGGCTCTGATAGTTGGAAAGCCTACATGCGCCGACAAACCAACACCATTAATTATGGTAATCAATTGCCATTGGCACAAGGAATAAAATTTGATTTGTAAGAAAATAGTTCACCCATAAAAAAAGCCGAATCAATTGATTCGGCTTTTTTATATTATTCAATTATATCTACATGAAAAGGATTTTAAAAAATATTGAACTTTATTTTTCTTTAATCGTTGTATAGCCATCATTAAATCATTTCTACAATTATATTTGCCCTATGGAAATTAATAACTTATTAGATAAAGCTTCAAGGTTCGAATTTTTATCGGCCGAAGAAGGTGTATTTTTATTTAACCATGCTCCTACTGCCGAATTAATGTTGGTAGCAAATGAATTGCGTAAGCAACAAAAGCCCGATGGCAAAGTAACATGGCAGATTGATAGAAATGTAAATACTACCAATGTATGTGTAGCAAATTGCAAATTCTGTAATTTTTTTCGTGTACCAGGGCATCCCGAAAGTTATATTACTGATATTGAAACTTATAAACGTAAAATAGAAGAAACCCTACAATATGGCGGCGACCAGTTGTTGTTACAAGGCGGTCATCATCCTGCTTTAGGTATCGAATTTTATGAAAATCTATTTAAAGAAATAAAACAACTTTATCCTAATCTAAAACTTCATACCCTTGGGCCACCTGAAATAGTTCATATCTCAACAGTTTCAAAACTTTCGTATAAAGAAACTTTAACAAGATTAAAAGCAGCAGGCATGAATTCATTGCCAGGCGCTGGTGCCGAAATATTAACTGATAGAGTGCGACGATTAATTAGTAATGGTAAATGTTCATCTCAAGAATGGTTAGATGTGATGCACGAAGCTCATAAATTAAATATCACTACATCGGCCACTATGATGTTTGGTCATGTAGAAACGATTGAAGAACGCTTTGAACATTTAGTGAAATTAAGGGAAGTGCAAAGCCGTAAACCTGCCGACGCAAAAGGCTTTTTAGCATTTATACCTTGGACATTTCAGGATGTAGATACATTGCTTGCCGAAATAAAAGGCGTACACAATAAAACCACTGCTGATGAATATATTAGAATGATTGCTATGAGTAGAATTATGTTGCCCAATGTAATTAATATTCAAGCATCGTGGCTTACAGTGGGTAAGCAAGTGGCTCAATTAGCTTTACATGCTGGCGCTAATGATTTTGGAAGTATTATGATTGAAGAAAATGTGGTAAGTGCTGCTGGTGCACCTCATCGGTTTACTTATAAAACTATTCAACAATCTATACGTGATGCAGGGTTCGAACCGCAACTAAGAAACCAACAATATGAATATCGTGAAATACCTGCTACCATTAAAGAGCAAGTGATTAACTATTAATCTTTTTTGTAAAAAAAAACTTCCTACAATACACTGTACTCCTCAAAAGGTTGAAATACTTTTTGAGGAGTTGCTATTTTATACACGGTTCTGCTCATTTTCTTTTCATCACTTTCTTATCTTTGCCCAACTTTTTATAAAATTATAATTCGATAATCATTTACTTACAGAATGGAATTACCTACTAAATATAGCCCTACAAGTGTTGAAGACAAATGGTTTGCACATTGGATGAGCAAACAGTATTTTAAATCAACGCCCGATAATCGTGAAGCATTTACAATTGTAATTCCACCGCCAAACGTAACAGGAGTGCTGCACATGGGGCATACATTGAATGAAACGATTCAAGATATTTTGATTCGGCATGCACGTATGACGGGCAAAAATGCTTGTTGGGTACCAGGCACTGACCATGCAAGCATTGCCACCGAAGCTAAGGTGGTAGCCATGTTGAAAGAACGTGGCATTGATAAAAAAGATTTGAGCCGTGAAGAGTTTTTGAAATATGCTTTTGAATGGAAGGATAAATATGGTGGCATCATTATTCATCAGTTAGAAAAATTAGGTTGCAGTTGTGATTATGATAGAACAAGTTTTACGATGGACGACCATTATTACAAAGCTGTAATAAAAGTGTTTATTGACTTACATAACAAAGGATTGATTTATCGTGGTGCAAGAATGATTAATTGGGACCCAGCAGCACTAACGGCTTTGAGTGATGAGGAAGTTGAATACAAAGAAGTGAATTCGAAACTTTATTACGTTAAATATGCTCTAATAATTCCTGAAGAAAATGATGGATTACCTAATTTTGAAAATCGTAAATCAAAAATCGTAAATCAAAAATGGATTACAGTAGCAACCACCCGACCCGAAACCATTCTCGGCGATGTTGCCATCTGTTGTAATCCTGATGATGAACGCTATGCTCATTTAAAAGGAGCGTTTGCTTATGTACCATTAATCAACAGAAAAATTCCCATCATTTTTGATGAATATGTAGACAAAGAATTTGGAACAGGTTGTTTAAAGATAACACCAGCACATGATTTGGCAGATTACAATATCGGCTTGAAACATAATTTACCTATTATTGATACATTGAATCCGAATGGAACTTTAAGCGAAGCAGCTCAATTATATGTAGGCGAAGACCGTTTTATTGCTCGTAAAAAAATTGCAAAAGATTTAGCCGAAGCAGGTTTGTTGGCAAAAGAAGAAGATATAAAAAACAAGAACGGATTTAGTCAGCGTACAAATGCAGTGGTAGAGCCACGTATCAGCACACAATGGTTTTTGAAAATGGCTGACATGAGCAAACCAACCATCAATGCACAAGCCACTGGCGATGTAAAATTCTATCCAGATAAATTTGATAACACCTTTAAATATTGGATGGAAAATATTAAGGATTGGTGTATCAGTCGTCAGCTTTGGTGGGGACAACAAATACCTGCGTATTATGCGCCTGATGGGAGTTTTGTGGTTGCAGAATCTAAAGAAGAAGCGTTTAAAAAATTGCAAATTGCAAATTCAAAATTACAAATTGAAGACATCAAACAAGATGAAGATGTACTCGATACTTGGTTCTCATCATGGTTGTGGCCAATAGAAGTGTTTAATGGAATTACCGAACCCGATAACAAAGAAATTAATTATTACTACCCAACCAATGTTTTAGTAACTGGGCAAGATATTATTTTCTTCTGGGTAGCTCGAATGATGATGGCTGGCTTTGAATATAAAAATGAAAGACCATTTGCAGATGTTTATTTTACAGGAATGGTACGTGATAAACAAGGCAGAAAAATGAGTAAAAGCCTTGGCAATTCGCCTGAATTATTAGGCTTGATTGAACAGTTTGGTGCTGATGCAGTTCGCTTTGGCATTATGATTTCATCGCCTGCAGGTAATGATTTATTATTTGATGAAAGTAGCTGCGAACAAGGCAGAA
>JBEEMV010000029.1:0-4970 GCA_041192505.1 Bacteroidota bacterium | reverse complement strand
TAATTTGATATTTAATTTCGTTGCGCAGTAACCCAAAATGTTGCCCATCAATTACATAATATTCGTAGCCCCGTACAAAATCGTAACCATAGCCAAATGCACGTTCTAAATTATAAGGTTGTTTGCTGGGCAACGATGATTTTAATTTAACTGAATTGTATAAAAATAATTTTTTACCCAGCTTAGAATATTTGCTAAATAGCAAAGTTGCTTCGCTCATATTTACATTATCGGATGGCAGCAAACCCCATCGGGTGGCTGCAAATGTGAGTATATAACCTTGTAATGGATATGCTTTTACATTGCGATGATCTAACTCGAAAACATATTTAAATAAGCCATATTGCTGTTTTGTTTTTTTATCTAATAAATAATCGGGCGTAGAGTTGGCAAGCGTATCGGCTATTAAAGTTTTTGTGTAATTTATTTCGAACGAATGGCGTACATATATTTCAGGGCGATAACGAAACATAGCCCCAGTTTGAAATCGCTGACGAATAAATTGAGAATAATCTTTTAAAAAAATCTGTTTGTTATTAATCGTTTGCGCCGCCACTTCTTTATTCTGATAAAATCCTGAATAAACAACCAACCCTTTTTGCAATTTTTTATCAATAAACGGAAATTCGTATTGAAAGCCAAGCTGCCTTGTATAGCCCGTTTGAGCAACTAAAGTTAACGTTTCGTTTCTGCCTCTAATATTGCGTTTTAATAAAGCAATACCAGCATTTAATCTTTTAATATCATGGTGTTTTTCAACCCACCATACATTAAAATTTCTATCCGCAATTTCCATAATAGGCAATGGATAAGTGTACCAACGTTCGGCTACTGTAATTTTTAAACTTACCGCATTGGCAGTACTATCAACTATTTCAATAACAGTTTTATTAAATAAAAAAGTATTAAAAAGATTATTGCGGCTGCCTTCAATTTTTGTTTTCAGCGTTGCATAATTCATCGAATCATTTTCTTTCAACAATAATTCACGAAGAATGATAAATGATTTAGTTTTTTTATTGCCAGATATTTCTATTTGTTTTATCACAAATAATTTATCTGAAGCAAATAAAAATTGATTTCCTAAAAAAAGTAAAATGGTAAGCGCAAAAATATTTTTCAATTACACAAAATATTATTTTGGCAAGCGGCTAATAAAATCATCTACAAAGGCATTAAATTTTTCGGGCTGTTCCATCATTGGTGCATGCCCACATTGATCAATAAAATGCAATTCGGATTTATCAATTAATCGGTTAAACTCTTCGCCCACAAAGGCTGGCGTAATGGTATCATCTTTACCCCAAATTAATAAAGTAGGCAATTTAATTTGTTCTAAATCATCACGTAAATTATGGCGTATTGCCGATTTAGCGGTAGCAATAATTTTGATGGCTTTAATTCTATTATTTACTATTTCAAATACTTCATCAATCAACTCTTTGGTTGCTTTGTTGGGGTCGTAAAAAGTATGTTGGGTGCGTTCTTTAATAAAATCATAATCGCCACGTTTTGGAAATGAAGTGCCTAAAGCGCTTTCAAACAATCCGCTGCTGCCTGTTAAAATTAAGGCTCTAACTTTTGGCTGATATTTCATGGTGTACAATGCAGCAATATGCCCACCTAATGAATTGCCCAACAATATAAAATTGTTTAAATTCATTTGTTCAATAAACTCATGTGTATACCTAGTTAAGCCGCCCAACGAGGCTTCGAACACACTCATTTCATAAATAGGTAATAGCGGCACTATTACTCTATAGTTAGTTTTGTAGTGTTCTATTTGGTCTTTATAATTACTAAGCGCACCAAACAAACCATGTAGCAACAGCATTACTTCGCCTTGCCCTTCTTCTACATATCTGAATTTATCTATTGTTTTAATTTCGTAGCTCATATCAAATAAAGTTTAGATTGCATAAAAGTAATAAGCTAAAATTAAAAACAAAAAATTAGTAAATGAATTTTCAATAATAAAAAATTTTGCTGTTTTGATTTTTAAATTATTTTTGTTGCAACATTAAATTATTAAAAAACTAAAACAATCTAATTAACAGTGGACAACAATTACGGTGAAAAGCGCATGAATGACAGTGTTTACTCTTTAAAATTTAGAGCAGGCAAACGACGTACTTATTTTTTTGATGTACGCAGTACTCGTGGAAACGATTATTTTGTTACCCTAACCGAAAGCACACGACGCAATGATGGCGATGGTTACGAACGTCATAAGATTTTTTTATACAAAGAAGATTTTAATGAGTTTATGAGTTTGCTGAATCAAACGGTTGATCATGTAAAAACTAAATTGATGCCCGAATACGATTATGAAGAATTTGCACGACGCCGTATTGAAGCCCAAAAAGCTTGGGAAGAACAACAAAAAAATGGTGGTGCTCCAACTTCAACTACCGATGATTCTGCTGCTGCCCCATCATCTACTGATGACCATGGTGATGTAGATAAATGGTAATAGTTTTTTTAATTGAAGATATTTAACAACAAAAAGCCCCGATAAAATTTATCGGGGCTTTTTAATTTTAAAAAAATATTAAATTATTCTTTTACAAATTTCTTTACAAAAGTTCCTTTATCATTTGATAATTGAACTAAATAAATGCCTTTATTTAAATCAGCAATATGGATAGATTGATTTTGCGAATTCAACGTTTGATTTACCATCAATTCACCATTTAATGAATAAATAGCTACATTATTTGTAGATGATAAATTAGTAGATTGAATAGTAATTACGTTAGTTGCAGGATTAGGTGTAATAATTAAATTACTTGCAGCATGAATATCTGCAATGCCGTTTGCACCATCAGATAATACTCTGGTAGTTGTAAAAATACTATCGCTTTGCGAAGTGAAATCATTATTAGCTCTATTAACTGCTGCATATATTGTAAGTGTACCAGATCCTGCAGATGGAGCAACCCATGTAAATGTCCAACTTTTATTTACACCTGAATTTCCACCACTGCTATGCGACATATAACCACTTAATAATTGATTACCAGCAGTAGCTGTAAATGTTCCTACTTTTGAAGAAGAACTATTTTCAATTACACAATTAAACCCAGCTTTCGAATTATGGTTCATCGCATTAATAGTAACAGTATAAGTAGAGCCGCCAGTATAAGAAGTTACTTCATTTCCGCCACCATCTTTAAAAGAAATAGTAGAAGCAGGGGCTGCAAATGCAGTAGTCCCAAAATCGCTATGACAATTACTTTGTGCACAAGTTTTCGAACCGCCAGCAGGATCGCCAGCATAACCTGATTTGCCACTTGAATCGGAAGTAGCAGTGTTAAATTGGCTATCAATTACAATAAATGATGCCACAGCAAGAGCTGATAGAATGGTAAATTTTTTAATCATACGTTTTTATTTTTTTAGATGTTAAAACTACAAATTTTATTTTATCTACAAATTTTATTTTAAAATTTGTTCACTATGGTTTTCTGTATCTACATCACCAATAATTTTTTCAATTATTCCTTTTTCATCAATCATAAATGTTGTTCTTATAGTGCCCAAATATTTTCTACCAAACATTATTTTTTCACCCCAAACATCAAATAGTTTATTTATTTTCAAATCAGAATCTACAACCAAACTAAATGGCAATTCAAATTGCTTAATAAATCTTTCGTGCGATTTTGCAGTATCTCTACTAACGCCTAATACTACATATCCCTGCTTTTGCAATGCATCGTAATTATCTCGTAAATTACAAGCTTGAGCTGTACAACCAGGTGTATTATCTTTTGGATAAAAATATAAAATAACTTTTTTGCCCTTAAAATCACTAAGCTTTATAGGCTTTCCGTGTTGATCGGTGCTTGAAAAATCTGGAGCTACTTTGCCTACTTTTAGTTTTGTCATTTGATTTTTGATGAAAATTTTTAAAAGGGGTTCGCCAATTATTGTTATTGCTCTGTGAACTAATTCAATCCCACTTTTCATTAATTATTTGGTTTATAAATGATAGAAAACTTTAAAGATTTTTTATGTTCTGTAAAATCAGAAACCACAATTTCAAAGTTTGCTATTTTGTTTTTTTCTAAAACAATTTTTCCTTCATTTTTGTTTTTGTAAAATGATGAAACATTTAGCTTTGGTAAATATAGTTTATACCAATCAACATTCATTTTTTTTTGTTGAATAGTATCAACCATAAAGTTAATTCTTTTTGTTTCAGCAAAATTTAATCTATCAAAATATATATGGCAGATTTTATTATCATCTTGTAAAAGTGTGATGGATGTTAGCCCTAACTTACTATCGTTAGCATTATTTTGTACATCAAACCCAGCCACTGCAATACCTATTACTGAATTTTTGATTACTAAACATTTATTTATTTCGCCATTCATCATTTCTGTTTTTGATAATTTATGAATAGTAAAATTGGGTACTTCGTTGTTTTCATTCCAATTATATATTCCAATTTTATTAATCAAAGGTTTTGCATCATCATTTATCTCTAATCCAAAAAAAGCTGGATTAATGGCCTCTTCGGTAAATGCATCTCGTATTTCAAAATGCAAATGCGGTGCTTCGCTACTGCCCGAATTGCCGCTATAAGCCACTATTTCATCATTACCTATTTTCAATAAATTAGGCTTTAAATTAAAATCTACTTCATTTTTGTTTTGTTTCAGTTGCTCGGTTTTTAAATACAAATTCAGATTGCTATTTAGTTTACTTAAATGAGCATATACAGTTGTAAAACCATTTGGATGTGTTACATAAACGGCTAACCCATACCCATTTTTAGATAGTTTTATTCTGGATACAAATCCTAATTGAGCAGCATGAATTGGGTAGCCCTCAATATTATTTGTTTTAATATCCCAACCACTATGAAAATGATTAGGACGCAATTCTCCAAAATTGCCTGCCAATAAAATTTCATTTGTAAGCGGAAAATGAAAATAGCCTTTTGGATAATTATATTGATA
>JBEEMV010000028.1:0-15109 GCA_041192505.1 Bacteroidota bacterium | reverse complement strand
GTATTAACCTTTTTGATTAATTCAGATGCTTGCTTCATTGTATAAGCTACATCTTTTTTAACCAATCCGGCTACGCTTTTACGTTTTTTCGTTAATGCCATTTTGTTTGTTAATTTATTTTGTTTGTTGTTATTTAAAAATGTTATTTGTTATTTAGGAAATACAATAAATATCCTCCTTATTAACTCAATAACTAAAGTTTAGAACGGACGAGTTCCTTCAACTGTTAAACCCATTGAACGAGCTGTACCTGCCACCATAACCATAGCCGATTCGATTAATGAACAATTCAAATCAGGCATTTTATCTTCGGCAATAGCTTTAACTTGTTCCCAAGTTACTTTGCCTACTTTAATACGATTTGGTTCTTTACTACCGCTTGTAATTTTAGCTGCATCCTTTAATTGAATAGCTGCTGGCGGAGTTTTAATGATAAAATCAAATGATTTATCAGAATAAACTGTTAGTAAAACTGGTAATACTTTTCCTGGTTTATCTTGCGTACGAGCATTGAATTGCTTGCAAAATTCCATAATATTAACACCTTTAGAACCTAATGCTGGTCCGATTGGTGGTGCTGGATTTGCCTGACCGCCTTTACACTGAAGCTTAACGTATCCTGTAATTTCTTTTGCCATTTTTTTGTTTAATGATTTTGTGTGAAATTAGCCACTGTAGCGCAATGGAAGCTTGCTTAACCAGATGACAAACGACACCTTTTTTGATAAGGGAGTGCAAAAGTAAGAAACAATAGTTTAAAAAGGAAAGATTTTTTGAAATATTTTATATTGATTATCTCTTTTTCTTTAGTAATTCATCTATTTTTTCTTTTAACCAAATTATATCGGGGGTGTCTTTTGAATTTTCAAGTTCAATTTTCAATTTTTCAATTTTTGATTTTTCATTAGTATTAACCATTTTTTTTACAAAAGATATAAATCTTGAATATTTAAGGCGATAATCATCAGAAACGATTTTTTTTCTTCTGATTAGCATATTAAAACTATCAATTAATGCAGTTAATGATTCTACTTCGTTTAGTTCATAAAAAGTTTTAATTAAAATATGTTTTGAATCAAGCAAATAAAAAACATCATCGTATTCAACTTTTTGCAATAAGTTCAAAACTTTATCATATTCTTTTCTGAAAAAATAAACCCTTGCCATATTAAATGTAAATGCGTTTTCTCGATGCTCGATGGGTAATTGAGTATTATACTCTTTAATAAATTTTTCTGTCCAATTAAATTCATTTACTCTTAAACCTACTGTGATAATGTTTTTGAAATCATGATGCGACATCTGATTATTATGTGCTATTAAGCCTAAATTTAATGCTGAATTATAGAGTTCGAAAATCTCACGATAATATTGCTGAGAGCCAGCATTAATCTTTTTAATGCAATATTGAATGGCATAAGAATAAACCTCCCTAACAATTTCATCCTTAAATTTTTTATCATAAACTGAAATCAGTTTTTTTAAATCATTGAAATTGGCTTCGTTTTCAAATTCAATTTGAGTTAATAAAATTGAATATCTTATTTTTATTAATGGATAATCTTCGTATTTGTTTAATTTTATTAACCTAATTATTTCTTCAATTAAAACTATTTCGGCATTTGTTGAATTAATACTTTTATAATGAAGTAGTGCATTATAGTATTGAAGTTTTTGAGCAATGTAAAAAACATCTAATTGCAACATTGCTTGAGTAGTATTATTGTCGCCAGTTCTTTTATTCAAGTTTACTTCAAACCTACTTTTTTGGTCTTCAATTAAAAATTGCATATAATGATACTCACCATCTTTTAATTCATTTTTTTTATGTTGTACATAAGTAAAATTCATGTAATGTGGCAAATGCTCCATTGCCCGTTTTTCATTTAATGATTGCAGCGTATATACATTTTGCAACGATTTATTTTGAGCAAATTTAAAATATGCCATAAACCTTTCTGCCTCTTTTAATAAATCAGAACACACCCGATGAAATCTGGCTTTATCGTATTTTTTACCGGGGTAAATCTGTTTCCAGATTTGTTGTTCGTTTTGCTCAATGGGTTTTGTTTTTTGTAATGATGGCAGCAATGCAACGAAACACTTCACTAAAGCGTCATTCTGATTAAAGTAAGGACTTTTTAGAAATTCAAGAAACCGTTGTCGTTCAGGATGACTTAATACATCCAAAAGTTTAAAAATTTTAGTATTTTGCATGGTTTTAAATTTGTGTAAAAGTATTTACTTGAAAACATAAAAGCAAATTATTTTTTAATTTGGGTACGTAGAATGCAATTAAAATGTAATTGGATTAGATGGTATTATAGATGAAATTTGTATCATGAAAATAAACCATCATTTTATTATGAAAAAATATTTATTATTTATTGGTGTTTTGATTTTGGGCATAACAGCCTCAAAAGCACAACCATTACAAACTTTAGGGTTTGAAAATAATAGCTTTGTAGGATGGAATTGTTATGTGGGTAATTGTTGCCCAATTAATACTACCACTTTAGGCATTGTTGCTAATCGACATGGCATTACTTCAGGAACTGCCATTGATTCGTTTGGCAATTTTCCGATGGTATGCCCCAACGGCGGTTTACATTCGTTTAAATTAGGAAATGATAGCGCTGGCGCACAAGCCGAAAAAGCAACGTTTAATTATTTTGTAGATACCAATGCTTATTATTTAACCATTGCTTATGCAGCTGTGTTAAAATTGGCAGGTCATACTGCATCAACATCTTCACGGTTTTATTTTAGAGTAAAAGATAATTTAGGTAACGATATTTTTAATTCATCTCAATGCACTTATTGCAATGCCAATCCTTATCCATCTAATTTACAAAGTAGTACAAAAGATACTTCGGTAAAATATTTACCCTGGACAAACCAAATTTTAAACTTACATAAATACGTAGGTAAAACGGTTACTTTCGAAATTATATCGGGCGATGATTCATCGGGTAATGAATTTGGATATGGTTATTTTGATGTAATTAGTTCGGGCAATTTAGAACCGAAAGAGGTGTATTGCACAGGCAATAATGCATTAACTTTAAATGCGCCTGCTAATTATAGTTATTCATGGTATTATGCTAAAACGGGGGCTTTTAGAGGAAGCAATGCACCATTAACGGTAAGCAATTTAATTTTAGGAGATTCGTTTGATATAGTGCTTAACCCATTAGCAATTGGTAGTGGCATAGTTGATACGGTTCGTTATTATTTAAAATTAATTCCACATCCAATACCTCATGGTGGTTTTACAACATCGGCTTTATGCAGCAACCAAGCCATTCAATTTACCGATACGGCTAATTACAATCAAAATTTATTAAATGTAATTTGGAATTTTGGAGACATTAATAGTACAAATAATCAAAGCACTTTATTTTCTCCTAATCATCAATTTTCATCGGCAGGTAATTTTACTATTGTACAAACGGTAACCAATAATTTTGGTTGCTCAAATGCTTTTGTAAATACTATTAATGTGTATTCGCCACCAATAGCTAATGCTGGCGCCGATGATTCGGTATGTATCATTCAAGCAAAAATATTAGGTGCAAACCCTACTGCATCTAATGGTAGCGGAAACTATAGTTATAGTTGGTCGTCGAACGGTTCAATTTCTCAAACAAATATTGCAAATCCTACAGCTTGGTTTAATGTAGCATCCAATGCAATAGTTACTGTTTTAGATAATGTAAGCCATTGTTCTTCATCAGATACTATTTTTATTTCGATGGCAAATAATTGTTTCAATCATGCACCAATAGCCAATGATGATACTTTTTATATTACAGCCCCACAAACAAAAATATTTGATGTATTATTAAATGATGTAGATAATGATGGTGCAAATTTATTGCAAGGCAATTTAACTACATCAGTATTATCATTTACGCAAATGCCCATACATGGAACTGCGCAATTGGTAGCTGGCAATACCATAATTCAATATAAACCCAATGGTGCTTATATTGGTGTAGATACTATAAAATATACTATAAATGATGGTGCTACACAAAATAATATTAGCAACACGGCTACTATTGTTATCCATGTTTCAGATACTTTAAAAATTGTATTGCCCAATACAATAAGTTTATGTAAGGGAAGTAATACTACACCAGCAAGTTTTTCTTATTTAGGTGGCTCATCAACCAGCAATTTTTTATATAGTTGGCAGCCAACCCAATCTATTACATGCACTACTTGTGCTACTCCTAATTTTCATCCTACAACAACTACTACCTATACTATTTCGGTTACCGATACGCTAACAAAAAATATAGTAATTGATAGCCTTGTAATCATTGTAAATACGGCTGCCATATCATTGGGTAATGATACATTTACAACATTTAATAACCCCACATTACAACTTACTGCAACAAATTTAGGCAATTCGCCAATTCAATTTTATTCATGGAGCCCTGCTGCATCATGCGGTAATTGTGCTATTTCAAGTTTTACATTTTCTACTACCACATTAGTTACTATTACTACTACAGATTTTAATAATTGTGTAGCCAGCGATTCGTTATTGGTAACCGCATGTTCAACTAATTGTGTTTGGCCAGGCGATGCCGATGAAGATTTAACTGCTAATAATTTTGATATATTTAATGTTGGATTAGGATATGGATATATAGGCAGCAATAGATTTATTACAGCTACAAATTGGGATGGTTTTCCTTGTAATGATTGGGTGGATACAGTTGCCAATGGCTTAAATGCAAAATTTGCCGATTGTAATGGTGATGGAATTATTGATGATAATGATGTAAACTCAATTGATATTAATTATTCTAAAAATCATTTACGATTAGGTGGTTCAAAATCGCCAACAGCTTTGCCATTGGTAATTAATTTACCTGCTGGGCCATTTCAAAATTTATCGCATTTTAATTGCGATATAGCTTTAGGCACATCAGCCATAAAAGGCGATAGCATTTATGGTGTTGCATTTACATTTAATTTTGATCCATTAGTGGTAGATACTAATACCATTCAGTTTAATGCATTTAATAATTGGATGTTTGCCCATAATGGCGATAATTTAGAGGTACAAAAAAACTTTAAATCGGCAGGAAAAGTTGAAATAGGATTGGTTAGAAAAAACCATATTGGTAAATCGGGTTTTGGAAGTATTGGTGGAATGAGTGTAGATATTGTAACAGGAAATATAATTGGCAGAATTAATGGCTATATGAAAAATTATATTTTAAAATGTTCGGTTGATAATATTAGAGTAATAGATTTTCATGGCAAAATAATTGAATCGGTAGGAAGCAATGATAGTACTTATATTGAATACAAACCAAATGGAATTAATGAATTAGAATGGAGCAATAATATTGCTTTGTTGCCCAACCCTGCCCATACAAATTTTAGCATTATAGCCAAAGGCGATATTTTTATAAAGCAAATACGAATTGTAAATGTACTTGGCGAAAACATGCATCAGTTAGAATTTGGAAATTCAACGGCTCAAAAACAAATAAATATTCCACTCGAAAATTTTAGCCAAGGCGTTTATATGATTGGTATTGAAACCAACAAAGGCACTACAGTAAAACGATTAGTGGTTGAACGATAAAATATGTATTGAAACAATAAAAGGTCTCTAAACGGAGACCTTTTATAATTAACCTAAGTTGCTAGTTGGTTATAAGCTGACAGTCCCGTAGGGATTGCATATCGGTAAAAAAAATAATTTCCAAATGGGTTTCTAAGTCCCATAGGGATGAAATAGCTGAATACGTTT
Source organism: Bacteroidota bacterium (assembly GCA_041192505.1). GTDB lineage: Bacteria > Bacteroidota > Bacteroidia > Chitinophagales > CAIODY01 > CAIODY01. The sequence goes on along the minus strand of JBEEMV010000028.1, from coordinate 9,327 downwards.
ATTTTTAATTACATATTTCGTCCCTATGGGGCTTTCGATAAATTCATCTTTCTACGTTCTACCTATATGTAGTCCCTCTGGGACTGAACTACAAACAAATCTTTAACTAGCAACTTGAGTTATTTAATTAACCTGCTGGCGCAAGTCTCCTGCTGGCGCAAGTCTGAAGCATAGCCATTTAGCGCATGCCGACTTGTGCCTTTATTGTTGTTGTTACTTTGGCACAACTTGTTCCGATGAAAAATCGGGAAGTTCGCCTCCCACAAATCAACGCTGCAAACTTACTAGCCCTTACTTTTCTCCTTTTTGCATTTAGTTACTTATAAATACTCTGTATATCGCTTTGCACTTTTACAAAATCTTCCATACGGCCTACATCTGTCCAATAGCCAAGAATAGGGAAGGTAGTAACAGCCAAATTTTTATCAATAGCCGCTTGAATTAAATCGGTAGCGTTATAAGGTTTATTTTTAGGAATAAATTGTAGCATAGATTGATGAATTAAATAAATACCAGCATTGGCTTCGTAGGTATATCGTGGTTTTTCGTGCAATGCTTTTACCTGATTTTTTTTATCTAAATTTAAAATAGCAAAAGGCACATCAATACTATAAGGTACTGTTGCTACTGAAATTGCTGCTTTTGTTTTTACTGCATTTAAATAAAATTTTTCGTAATCAATATTGGTAATCAAATCGCCATTTTGAACTAAAAGATATTCGGTATTTATTTTTTTAATCATTGCCACACTGCCAATAGTACCCAATGGATTTTTTTCTTGAATATATTTTATATCAATTCCTTTTTCGTTGCCATCATTAAAATGATGAATGATTTTTTCTTTTAAATAATTTACCGAAAAATGAAATTTTTGAATACCAAATTGCATCATTCTATCTACCGAATGTTCCATAATTGGTTTGCCCCCAACTTGTAATAAAGGTTTGGGTGTATCGCTGGTTAATGGTCGTAATCGTTCGCCTTTGCCACCACACATAATCACGGCTTCAATAGGCAAAATGGTTTTTATCGTATCTAAATCATAAATTTTTATAATCGATTTATGTTTATTTAAAAACGGAATAAATCGTATTTTTTTTTCTTTAAAAAGATTAATAGCCGATGCCGAAAATGTTTCCTCATTTAAGAATTTGAAATTCTTATTCATACATTTTTCAATGCTTTCGCTTAATGCCGTACCTTTTAATAACGACCTACGAATATCGCCTTCGGTAAGCGTTCCAATCAATTGTTTTTTTAAGTTTACAACAAATAATGTGGTTTGTTGAAACGATTCGGGCGCTAATTCATTAAAGCGATTTAGGGCTTCTTTTACCGTAGTTTTATCTGATATTATATGGTGTTGCATAGTGTTCATTGTTCCTGTTTTCGAATAGAAATTATTGTGCAAAATTTTTGTTTGTGGTAATGCTATTATCGGTTAATGTTTTTAAAAATGCAACCACATCGGCTACTTCTTGCGTACTCATTCTGCCTTTGGTTTTATTGGCAATATTAATATCTAAATTAGGCGAATTTTTAAAACCCGAGTTATAATGTTCAACACATTCGGTTAATGTTTTAAATCTACCATCATGCATATAAGGCGCTGTAAGCTCGATGTTTCGTAACGATGGTGTTTTAAATTTACCAATATTCGAAACTAAAAATGGCGGTATTCTGTATCGCCCCGAATCTTTTGGAATAGAATCTAATCCATTATCTTTAAAATCGAAATCAGTAAATGTGCTGCCTAATATATGGCAATGTGTACAATCGCCTTTATTATTATCAATAAAAATGTTCAATCCATTGGCTTCATGGCTTGTTAGTGTTGCCTTTCCTACTTTATACAAATCGTATTTTGAATTGCCCGAAAGTATTGTTTTTTCAAATTGTGCTATTGCTTTCATCAACATAGCAGTTGTAATTATTGATTTGCCAAAAACTAATTTGAATTTGGTTTTATACCCATTGTTGTTGTTTAATTTTTCAATTACATTTTTTAATGTTGAATGCATTTCAACAGGATTTTGAATTGGTCCGATAACTTGATTTTCGATACTTGTAGCACCACCATCCCAAAAGAAATTGGTAGCATAAGCCAGATTGAATAATGGCATTGCATTTCTGGTTCCAGCTATTCCATCAATACCAATACTTAATTTTCCTGTATCAACAAATGCATGTAATTGATGATGGCAAGAACCGCAAGACATTTGCCCATTGGCAGAAAGAATTGGATCGTAAAATAATTGTTTACCTAAAGCCACACCTTGTTCGGTAAGTTTTAAACTATCGGGTATATAAATAGGTGGCAAACCAAGTGGAATGGTTAATTTGTAAAGTGTTAAGCTCGTATTTTGTGTTGATGGAATGGCTAATTCGCTATCCTTTTTACAAGCATAAATAATTGTAATGGCAATAAAAAATAAGAATAGTTTTCGCATAAAATTACTCAGCATGATCAAATGAAAAAGAATGTATAAAGTTTTGAGAAATTTGTACAATCCATGCAGAATCGGTTGTGCCCGATTGATGATTATTTCCAAAATCAAAATTCATTTTATTGGGCGAAGCATACAATTTGTTCAAATCGAAATTTAAAAAAACATTTTTGGCAATACCATTTACCGAAAAATTTGTTGGGATAGATATAGCGGTATAAGCAGCATCGGTGCCTAAATGAAATGATAATCCTTTTGTGGCGCCTAACGAATCAATAAACTGACCATCGTGTTTGAAAAAAATATAACCAGTATTCCATGTCCAAAACATGCTATACATGGGGTCTAAATCGCCTTCTTGTAATCCAGTATGATTTTTTGAATTAGGTACGCCAATATGTAACTTGATATTTGTGTAAGTGCCATTAGGAATATTACTAAGCGTAATATTTTGCTTTGAAGCATCTGCCACATCAATTAATGTAGAAGTGTTTATGCTTATTGTTGAGGCATCGTTTTTTGTTAAAACAATATCCGAAACATAATATTTTAATGCAGTAACCGAATATTGATTAGCAGCTAAATTGGTGTATTTTATGATTCCTAAATTAATAGCACTATTGGCAATGTTGTTATTCAATTTCAAGGTCACATTTGCCGAAGTGGCTTCGGTATTGGTGTTGTTGCTATTGGTAGTGGTTGTTTTTTTCTTTTTACAAGCTACGCTTAGCAGTATTACCAAACAAGAAATTAGTAAAAAGAATATTTTTCGCATTTTTAAATAGTGGTTATTTTGGTTCAAAAATACACATATCAATTCATCTTACGAAACTTAAATGATTTGAACAAAATGCCTAATTGTTTTGTATTTTTAAAAGAGTTTTAAAACCTGTTAGAATTAAAGCTAAAGATAAAATGGCAACATGAAAATTTTTATAAATTGCCCTGCAAGCCACCTGTATGTATGGCTAATAGGGTTGATTGCTTAGCAAAATAATCTTGCTGTATGTTATGCCAAATGCCATACATCATTTTAGCAGTATACACTTTATCTAATGGTATTTGTAAATTATTATTCGCAAATATCATAAACTCATTCAGTTCGGCATTGGTTTTTCCAAATCCACCAAAATGATAATCGAGCCACCATTCAATGGTATCTATTTTTGTAAATAGTTTAATTTCTTCGCTTAAATAAGCTGCATTTTTTAATGCTGGTACGGCAATTATTTTTTGGTGTATTAATGCAGAATTGTTGATGCCAGCCAATGTGGTGGCATTGCCCACTGGCACAATTATATGCGATGTAAGAGGAAGTATATTTTCAACACATTTTAATTTCAATATTTCTTCGCAACCTTTTACGCCTATGGTTGTATGCCCACCCGATGGAATCCAATATACATTTTTATCGGTAGTAAAAGCCTTGTTTTTATTTTCAATATCAAATTCATCATTGGTTAAAAATGAAAGTTGCATTCTGTTTTTTTCGGCATTTACTAAAGTAGGATATTTAGCATAATTGCCAGCAAACCTTACTTTGCCAATTGTATTAAGATGATTATCTTTTCCGAAAGCGGCTAAAGCAGCTAAATGATTAGACCATGGCCCACCAAACGAACCCACAGTTTTGTAACCTTTTTTAATAGCATCATCTATATGATATTTTAGCTTAAACCATTTATTGCCACCATATTCGGGATGAATTAAATCTAACCGAAGTACATACAATGTTACTTGTTTTTCATCCAATAGGGGATGAAAAATTTGTTGCATAAAGTTTAGTGATACATCGGGCAAATTCATTTTACTAACTGCTTAATTGTATTTTTTGTTTGATAGTTGCTATAACTGTTTCATCATTTTTCGAGGCATCAATTATTAAGCTACAATTTTCATAAAAAGGTAATCGGCTGTTAAAAAGGGTAAGCAAATCGGCTTTAAATGTTTCACTGGGTAAGGCTTTTAATAAAGGTCGTTTGTTGATGGCATCGGGCGTATTTAATCTACTATAAAGCGTTTCAAATTTATGTTGTAGGTAAATAGTAGTTCCGTTTTCTTTCATAAAATGATATGATTCATTATTTGTAATAGTGCCACCGCCACAAGCAATTACAATGTTTTCATAAATTAATAAATCTTGCAAATATTCCAACTCTAAAGTTCTGAAATATGCTTCGCCCCATTGATTAAAAATTAAAGGAATAGAAGTGAATGTTTTTTCTTCAATAAAATTATCTAAATCAACAAACAGATAGCCCAAGCTTTTTGCCAAAGCTTTACCCGTTTTAGTTTTGCCACAGCCCATAAATCCATTTAGGTAAATTCGCATAGATGTTTTAACGTGTTTTTCTTACTGCAAAGAAACTATAATATGATGGTAATAATTTTGTAAGCAATAATATTGAACCAACATTTTAATGCCGATTGTTTATTAAATTGAATGAATACAAATTCAATATAATTACTTTTGTTATCTAAATTAGTAATCATGAAAATTATACCAAGCGAAATAGCCACAGGCAAACTACATGCATATATGTTGGGCGCTATAGCCCCCAGACCTATAGCCTTTGCCAGCACAATAGATAACGATGGCAATAGCAATTTAGCACCTTATAGTTTTTTTAATGCCTTTGGCAGTAATCCTACCACACTAATATTTTCGCCAGCTCGAAGGGTTAGAAACAATACTATTAAGCATACTTTAGAAAATGTGATAGCCAATAAAGAAGTGGTAATAAATGTAGTAAATTATAACATGGTTCAACAAATGAGTTTAGCCAGTTGCGAATATCCAAAAGGTATAAGTGAATTTACAAAAGCAGGTTTTACGCCCATAGCATCGGATGTGGTAAAACCATTTCGGGTTGCCGAATCGCCAGTTCAGTTTGAGTGTAAGGTAAGAGAAGTAATAGCTACAGGTACCGAAGGCGGCGCTGGCAATCTAATTGTTTGCGAAATTTTAGTGATGCATATTAATGATAATGTATTAGATGAAGCTCAAAGAATTGATGCTAATAAAATAGATTTAGTAGCCCGAATGGGTGGCGATTTATATTGTCGAGCCAGCGGAAAAGCATTATTTGAAGTAGCAAAACCTAATGAAAAATTAGGTATTGGTATAGATGGATTACCACTTGAAATACGCAACAGCAGCATACTTTCGGGCAATGATTTAGGCATGTTGGCCAATGTTGAGCAAATACCTATGGTTGAAAAAACAAATACTTATGCCAATACATCAATAGAACAAAAACATACTTTAGCCAAACAATTTTTAGCAGAAAAAAACACAGCCGATGCTTGGCGTATTTTATTGAGTTAACTCAATTCACATATCCATTTCATAGTATCAATATCATCAGCATAATCTGATAAAGTAGGAATTTGAGATTGACCAAATGGAATATGATTTTTACCAACGATGCATTGTATATCAGCCATATTCAAATCTTTCAAAGCATCATTTAAATTTTCTACCACTTCAAAATATAAAACCGAAAGTGGCGAATGAATACTTTTATCTTCGGTTACAATAATGCAATCATTAACCAAACAAACAGTTTTATTCATTAATAAAATGGTAAGTTGATAATCATAATTATTTCGATATTTTACATGGTCTGCCAAATGATTATAATTTTCAAAAACTCTTAAAAGCCTTTGTAAATCGAAGCTTTTTGTGATGTAAATCTTACCAATGTTGCGACATCCTAAACCAAAATAAGTAAATACATCTTTACCTAAATTCATAATATCTTCATCCGTTTCCGAACCATCCAACAAGGCAATTGATGTTCTGTTTTTGCGAATAATGTTGGGATATTTGCCAAAATAATGTTCGAAATATCGGGCAGAATTATTAGAGCCTGTGGCAATGTATGCATCAGCACCTTTTAACATTTCTGAAATGATAATTCGCTTTTTAAATTCGGGCTCAATAGCAAATAAAATATTCAACAAATAGGGTAGTAGTAGGTTGTCTTTTGATGACAACTTAATCATTGCCGTATGATTTGAAACTAACACACAAAGCAAATCGTGAAAGCCCACCAATGGCAAGTTTCCAGCCATTGTAATACCAATTGTTTTAGGTTGTTGTGGTTCTACAAGCTCACCATTATTAATGAATGGTGAATATTTCTGTATCCATTCTTCTAATTTCTTTTCGTCTAAAAATTCATTACAAATATTGTTTAATGCCAGCAATATATTTTCTTCGGTAAACCAATTATTGTGATAGTACGCTTTCAGCATTATCTGCTTTAAATCCGAATCAACATCTAATTTGCTGTTGGCTATTTGTAATTTAATTTCTTCACTCCACAATACTAATGTTGAAATTTTATGTTCAATTGTCATCTTTTAATTTTGAATGAAATAATTTTAGTTTATTTTCGCAATCGTTATACATTTGCAAAACAAAAGCAAATTTTGTAGAACTACTAACTAATAACTCAAAACTAAATAACATGGCTATTAAAATTACTGACGACTGTATCAATTGTGGTGCTTGCGAACCTGAATGTCCTAATAACGCAATCTACGAAGGTGGTGTTGAATGGGCAATTGCTGATGGAACTACGATAAAAGGAAGTTTCAATTTACGTGATGGTTCATCGGTTGAAGCAAATGCTAAAAATGCTCCAGTTTCTGATGATCATTATTATATCACTGCCGAAAAATGTACCGAATGTCAGGGTTTTCATGATGAACCACAGTGTGCTGCGGTTTGTCCTGTTGATTGTTGTGTACCTGATGAAATGGTAGTTGAAACGCCAGACCAATTGTTAGACAAAAAGAACAGAATGCACATTTAATTGTGTGATATTTTATCGACTTAAACGTCATGTAGAACAAAGCATTTTGCAGTTTTACATGACGTTTTTATTTAAAAAGTTATCCCGCCGATAACGCAGATTTTCGCTGAAATTAATTATGTCAGAAAACGATATTTCATACAAAATTAGAGGAGCAATATTTAAGGTATATAATTCATTAGGACCTGGGTTATTAGAATCGGCCTATGAAGCTGCATTGGTGCATGAACTAATTAAAGATGGATTGAAAGTTAAATCGCAAGTGGGTTTACCATTGGTGTATGATAATATTAAATTGGAGGTGGGATATAGAATAGATTTGTTGGTTGAAGATTTAGTAATCATTGAAATAAAATCTGTTGAAAATTTGCTAGAAGTTCATCATAAACAAGTAATAACATATTTAAAATTGTCGAAAATAAAACTGGGAATTTTAGTGAATTTTAATTCGACAAATATTACTAATTCTATTTATCGAAAAGTAAATAATCTTTAAAATAACTTGCCCATAATTGATTTACAATTTGCGTAAATCAGCGTAATCGGCGGGACAAAAAAAATAAAATGAAAATCGGAATCTTCTTTGGTGGCTCATCTCGTGAACGTGAAATATCGTTTGCAGGTGGCAGAACTGTGTATGATAATTTAGATAAATCCTTGTTTGAAGCCGTTCCAATTTTTGTGGATTCGCTGAACAACTTGATTTTATTGGATTGGCAGTTTATTTACAAAGGCACAATTCGAGATTTTTATCCAACAACAGATTTTATTCCCGAATCGAAATTTGGTTTTCAAATGTATGTGGAAAGCTTGAATAGCTTATCTGATGCAGATTTGAATAAAATGATTTTGCAAATTGGAAAGAAAATTTCATTTGAGGAATTACCCAAATTAATTGATTTTGGATTTTTGTGTTTGCATGGTAATAATGGCGAAGATGGCGCTGTACAAGGATTTTTGCAATGGTTAAAAATTCCATATAGTGGTTCGGGCATTTTACCAAGTGCAATCGGAATGGATAAATCTGTACAGAAAAAATTGATGGTTGCTGGTGGATTTGAAGTACCAAAATATGCTGTCATTAAAAAGCATGACTGGATGGAATGCGAAGATTATAAAACTTTGCATCAAAGATTAGTTAAGGAAATTGGTTTGCCGATGGTCATTAAATCTGCAAATCAGGGTTCTTCAATTGGCGCAAGCATTTTACATGAAAACAGACTTTTGAAATTTATTGAAGCTGTTGACAAAGCTTTCTTTGTGAAAATAATTCCTATTGATATTTGGAAAGAAAAATCAATAACCGAGAAAACATTGTACATCAAAGAGCTAACAGATATTAGAGAAGGTTTGGGCTTGCCATTAAAAATCACTTTTAACAATCAATCAGAATTAATTTTTACACCAGATGTTTTAATGACTTTCATTGAAAATCATTTTGCAAATGGTTATCCAATTCTTTCAATGGAAGCGCTTGATTCTGAAAAAGAAGTTGTTATTGAGTCATTTATTAAAGGCAGAGAATTTAGTTGTATTGTGGCGCAAGATGAAAATGGAAAGCCGATTTCATTGCCACCTACTGAAATTATTAAAGGACAAGATTTATTTGATTATCGCTCGAAATACTTACCAGGTTTGAGTCGTAAGGTTACACCCATTCAAGCCAGTGATGAGCAAATTCAAAATATTAGAACCGAATGCGAAAAGCTTTTTCAATTTTTCAACTTCAATGTGTATGCTCGTATTGATGGATTTTTGAGCAATGATGGAACGATTTTTTTGAATGACCCGAACACTACAAGCGGCATGTTGCCCAGTTCATTCTTCTTTCATCAAGCTGCTGAAATTGGTTTAAATCCTTCGCAGTTTTTAACTTACATTATTGCCACATCAATCAAACAACGCATCGGGCTTGGCTTTGAAGCAGACAAATTTTCAGCATTACTAAATTTATTGAACGAAAAAATTACTCATCAAAAATCTAAAATCACTAACAAAATAAAAGTTGCCGTGATAATGGGTGGTTATAGTTCGGAGCGACATATCAGCGTTGAAAG
>JBEEMV010000027.1:0-7683 GCA_041192505.1 Bacteroidota bacterium | reverse complement strand
TCTGATAACCTAATGATTTTGCATGCTCAATGGCTTCGATGGTGGTTGCAAAATATTTCCATTCTACCGTATCGGTAGCGCCCAATGCTGTTTTATGAATATCACGATGTGGCGGTTGAGGTGTATAACCACAAACATAAATGGCTTCAACCAAAAATGCATCCGCCGTTCTAAACACCGAGCCTACATTATGATGGCTGCGAATATTATCTAAAATGATAATGATGGGTGTTTTACTTGATGCTTTAAAATCAATATTATTAAGCCTAATTAATTCGGCGTTTGATGTTTTTTTCATGATGATTAAAGATACAAAAAAATAGAAAATATAGGCTTAGCTTTTACAAAAATAAAGACAACACTTTTTTTTATATTTTTACACATCTCATTTCATTTAATTCATTTTTATTTTGATATTATTTATTGATAGTTACGATTCGTTTACTTATATTTTAGTTGATTACTTTAAGCAACTGGGGCTAAATATTATTGTAAAACGAAATGATGAAATAACAATTAATGAAATAAAATTATTAAAGCCAAAGGCTATTGTATTAGGCCCAGGGCCTAATACACCAAAAGATAGCGGAGTTATGATGGAAGTGATTAAGGAATTTTATTTGCATTTACCATTGTTAGGTATTTGTTTAGGACATCAAGCCATTGGCGAATTTTTTAATGGTACTTTGATAAAAGCAAAGCAACCTTTGCATGGTAAAACTTCTTTCATTACACATTCAAATCATGCTATATTCAATAATATAAGTTCGCAGTTTCAAGTAATGCGTTATCACTCATTAATTATTTCAGAAATACAAAATAATGAAATAGAAATAATTGCAAAAACTAATAGTAATGAAATAATGGCAATAGCCCACAAAAGCTTACCAATTATAGGTTTTCAGTTTCATCCCGAATCAATTTTAACTGAGCATGGATTGCAATTATTACAAAATTGGAAAGCTATAATAGCCTAATTATATACACAATATAGAATGATATACAGCTTTAACACCTTTGAAATACGCTATTTGACGTAGTTTAAGATAAGTGGTAATTTATTTGTTTTGCATCATACAAATTTTATAAAACAAAAAGAATTTATCATGAAATTTAAACACTTCATTCTAGCAGCAACAATGTTCTTCGGAACAAAAACGTTTGCACAGGTGGGTATAGGTACAACATCGCCTGTATCAACATTAGATGTTAGAGGGTCAGCTTCATTCAATACACGAAGCGTAACTTCTACTACTACACTTACCAGTACCGATCATACTATTATTTATGGTGGTAGCAGTACAGCTACTTTAACTTTGCCTTCAGCATCAACATGTTCAGGTCGTGAGATTTGGATTAAGAATAATACAAGTTATGCTGTAACTATTGCCACTGCATCATCACAAACTATTGATGGCAATTCAAGTTGGACAATTTCTAATATATATGAAACTGTTTTATTTATGAGTAATGGTACAAACTGGATTGTGAAACAACAAATGACGCCATTAAATGGTAGTTCGGATTGGAAACAAGGTGGCAATGCACAAACAGCAGTAAAAACATTAGGAACAACTGGTGGATATGATTTACCTATCATTACTAATAATACTGAACGTATGCGTATTACATCTGGTGGTAATGTAGGTATTGGTACAACTACGCCAACTTATCCATTAGAAATTTATTCAGCTTCAAACCCTTTAAAAATAAGTGGTTTGCAAAGTGGTGCTTCGGGCGATAGTGTTATTACTGTTAATAGTTCGGGTATTATCAGAAAAAGAAATGCTTCGGCTTTTGGTAATTCATCTACTACACATACCATGAGTTTATCGGGTAATACATTAACATCAACTGTAAACGGAACAGCAGCTACATCAAATGCTGTGGGTAGTATTTCCAATACATCATCAACCAATAGTTTATCAACTACTGTGAATGGTATTACGAGTAGTGCAGTAAATATTATCAATTCAAATGCAACATCATTAAGTGGAACAAATTTAACAACAACAGTAAATGGTGTGGCATCAACTGCTTTAAATTTAGCACCAGCTATTACTGCTGCAACAACTCATACATTAACATCTGCAACTAATACATTAACATCAACAGTAAATGGTGTAGCTGCTACTGCAAGTGCAGTAAATTCAGTTGCTAATACATCATCGGCTAATAATTTAACAACTACTGTGAATGGCGTTGCTGCTACGGCTGTACCGATTATTAATACAAATGCTTTAAGTGTTTCGGGTAATAAATTAACTAGTAATATCAACGGTGTATCAGATACTACTATTGCTGTAACAAGTGTTGCCAATACATCATCGGCAAATACTTTATCAACTGCTGTAAATGGTGTGGCTGGTTCGACTGTAAATATTATTAATTCAAACGGATTAACATCATCAACAAACACATTAACATCAACAGTAAATGGTGTAGCATCATCAGGTGCCACTATTGTTAACTCACATACTATGAGTGGTACTAGCAATGCAATTACTTCGGCAGTAAATGGTGTATCTGCATCTATTACACCATCGGCTGGTACAATTGGTTCATCTAACTATTTAGGATTTGATGCTTCGGGTAATTTGGTAAAAGGTTCGGGGCCTACTTCTTCAACAACTAATACATTAACATCTGCAACTAATACATTAACATCAACAGTAAACGGCGTTGTTGCTACAGCAAGTGCAGTAAATTCAGTAAGTAATACCTCATCTTCAAATATATTATCAACTACAGTAAATGGTGTTTCGGGTAGTGGGGTTAGTATTGTAAATTCAATAGGAAATACTTCATCTGCAAATAGCCTTTCAACTACCGTTAATGGAGTTACTGGTACAAATGTGAGTATCGTTAATTCTTTATCAAATACATCAAGTGGTAATAACTTAACCACATCGGTTAATGGCGTAAATGCTACAGCGGTACCAATAGTAAATAGTATTTCAAACACATCATCAACTAATACCTTAACAACTTCGGTAAATGGTGTGGCAGCAACTGGTGTAAATATTATTAATTCAAATGCATTAACAGCAGCTAGCAGTGCATTAACATCAACTGTGAATGGCGTAGCTTCAACATTAACACCATCGGCTGGAACAATTGGCGCATCAACTTATTTAGGATTTGATGCTTCAGGTAATTTAGTAAAAGGTTCTACTCCAGCTGCTACAACAACTAATACTTTAGCATTAGCTACTAACACTTTAACATCAACAGTAAATGGTGTGGCTGCAACTTCAAGTGCGGTAGGTAGTGTAAGCAATACTTCATCAACCAATAGTTTGAGTACAACTGTAAATGGCGTAGCAGGAACTGCTGTGAACATTATCAACTCCAATGCAACTTCATTAAGTGGTACCAATTTAACAACCACTGTAAATGGTGTAGCTGCAACAGCGTTAGATTTATCGCCTGCTATCACTTCAAAAGCTTGGAGTTTAACAGGCAATAGTGGAACAACATCAGGAACGAATTATATTGGAACAAATGATGCGCAAGATTTGATGTTAAAAACAAATAGCACTGAAAGATTTACCATCAATAAAACAACAGGCTTTATTCATTTGAATCAACAAAATCAAAGCACCATCATGGGTTATCAGGCAGCGCAAAGTTCATTGGCTGCATCGGCTACTGCCAATGTTGGTATTGGTTATCAAGCCATGTATTTTAACACAAGTGGTAATAGAAATACGGCTGTTGGTTTTGTAGCATTATCACAAAATATTACTGGGCAAGATAACACAGCAATTGGTATAGTTGCTTTAAACAACGTAAAAGGAAATTACAACACTGGTTTGGGTTCATCGGCTGGTTATTCTATGACTACTGGTGATAAAAACATTTTCGTTGGTCATAACTCTGGCATCAGCCATTCATCAGGAAGTAGTAATATTTTTATTGGTGATTCGGTAAATTATAATGGCGCAGCTAGTGGCTCAAATTTAATGAACATTGGTAATGCAATTTACGGTAGTGGATTATATGGCTCAACACCATTCATTGGTATTGGAAAATCTTCACCAGGTTCGGCATTAGATGTAAAAGGAACTTTAAGATTAAGCGGTTCAACATCAGGTTATGTAGGCTTTGTGCCTGCGGCGGCGGCTGGTTCTACTACTTATACCTTGCCAAGTGCCGACGGTACAAGCGGTTATCAATTAACAACCAATGGTACTGGTACATTAAGTTGGGCAGCACCTTTTACAATTACAGGATTGTCAAATACTTCATCAGCAAATACTTTGTCAACTACTTTAAATGGAACAACAGGTTCAACAGTAAATATCATTAATTCAAATGCATTAACAGCGGCAAGCAGCGCTTTAACATCAACAGTAAATGGTGTAGCATCAACCTTAACACCATCAGCAGGTACAATTGGTGCATCAACTTATTTAGGATTTGATGCTTCGGGTAATTTAGTAAAAGGTTCAACTCCTGCAGCTTCAACAACTCATACTTTATCATCAGCTACTAATACAATAACAAGTGTTGTAAATGGTGTATCAACTACAGCAAGTGCAGTAAATTCAGTATCTAATACATCAGCTACCAATACATTAACAACAAGTGTAAATGGTGTAGCAGCTACAGGCGTAAGTATTATTAATTCAAATGCATTATCAGCGGCAAGTAGCGCTTTAACATCAACAGTAAATGGTGTAGCATCAACTTTAACACCATCAGCAGGAACAATTGCAGCTTCAACTTATTTAGGCTTTGATGCTTCGGGTAATTTAGTAAAAGGCGCAGTGCCTTCTACTTCACATACATTAAGTTCTGCAACTAATACAATTACTTCGGTGGTAAACGGTGTTTCTGTAACAGCGGCGGCGGTTAACTCAAATACATTAACTGCGGCAAGCAGTGCTTTAACATCAACCGTAAATGGTGTGGCTTCTACCTTAACACCATCAGCAGGAACAATTGCTGCGGCTACATATTTAGGATTTGATGCTTCTGGTAATTTAGTAAAAGGTTCAACTCCAAGTTCAAGTGGTTGGGGATTAACTGGTAATGCAAGTACTACTGCTGGTACTAATTACATCGGAACATCTGATGCAATTGATTTTGTAACAAAAACAAATGCAACTGAAAGAATGAGAGTAACAAGTGCAGGTAATGTAGGTATTGGAGCTACTGCACCTGGTCAAAAATTGGAAACTATGAATGGTAATATTTTAATAAATAATAATAATAATACATCGGGCGAAATTAGAATAGCCGAACCAAGCACAAGCGGAAGCAGCTATACTGCTTTTAAAACACAAGCACAAAGTGCAAGTGTAACTTACACATTGCCTGCGGCCGATGGTTCAGCAAATTCTATATTACAAACAGATGGTTCTGGAACTTTAAGTTGGTCATCAATGGGTACTACCAGATTAGTAAGAAAAACAGCTGATGAATCGGTTACAAGCTCAACTAATTTACAAGATGATGATGTGTTACAATTAAGTATTGCTGCAAATGAAATTTGGGAAGTTACATTTAGATTAAGAGTAGTTGGTACATCAGCAGGCGATATTAAAATGGCTGTAACATTGCCTACAGGCGCTACTATGTGGTTGGGTGCACAAGCTGATAACACAGATAGTGATGATGATTATGTAGAAATGACAACAGCAGGAACTGGCTATACATTTCCAGGTTCGGGTTCAAACTGGAATTTGAATTCAACTGCTAATATGATTCAAATAAAAGGATTGATTACAAATAGTTCAACAGCAGGTACAATTAAATTACAATGGGCTCAAAAAGGTAGTAACTCTACATCTACCACAGTAAAAGCTTTATCCTATTTAATAGCTTCAAGATTACAATAAATTACATGGTTTAAGATTTATAAAATTTGTAAAAAAAAGCGATGCTTCTTAAGTGGAGTATCGCTTTTTTGTTTTAGTGTATTTGCTTGAAGCATAGCTATTGTGAATTATATTTCACTCCAAACATATTGTCTGCTAAAATACATTTCATGTATAAAATGAATTTGCATTTACCTTTCCTTTTTTTATTGCGCTTAATTCAGTTTCTTTGCGCCCCTAAATGGTCATTGGTGCTTGGTCATTTGTTATTAGTGAAAATCAATTTTGCATTTTCCAATGACTAATGTCGAATGACTATTGACTGTTAATCATCAATCATACATCAACAATCAAAAATAAATTATGGCACTTCAATGCGGCATCGTAGGCTTACCAAACGTAGGAAAATCAACACTTTTTAATGCATTAAGTAATGCAAAAGCACAAGCAGCAAATTTTCCATTTTGTACTATCGAACCAAATATTGGTGTCATCACAGTGCCCGATGAACGCCTAACTAAATTGGCTGAATTAGTAATTCCTGAAAAAATTCAACCTACTACAGTTGAGATTGTTGACATTGCTGGATTGGTAAAAGGCGCATCAAAAGGTGAAGGATTGGGCAATATGTTTTTGGGTAATATTCGTAGCGTTGATGCTATTTTGCATGTAATTCGTTGCTTTGATAATGATAATGTAATTCATGTTGATGGCAATGTAAATCCAGTTCGTGATAAAGAAATTATTGATTTCGAATTGCAACTAAAAGATTTAGAAAGCATTGATAAAAAAATTCAGAAAACAGAAAAATTGTCTAAAACAGGCAACAAAGATGCATTGGAATGTTATGAGGTTTTAACTCGTTTTAAAAAACATATTGAAGAGGGTAAATCGGCTCGTAGCTGTGCTTTGGGCGAATTAGAAGTAAAGCATATTGAAGATTTGCAATTGCTTACCATCAAGCCTGTAATGTATGTTTGCAATGTAGAAGAAGAAAATGTTTTAACTGGAAATAATCACACCAAAGCATTAATAGAAAGTGTAAAAGGTGAAAATGCTGAAATCATTTTTATTAGTGCAGCCATCGAAGCTGATATTGCTGAATTAGAAAGCTATGAAGATAAACAAGCCTTCTTGGCTGATTTGGGATTGACCGAACCTGGTGTAAATCGATTAATTAAATCGGCTTATCATCTTTTAAATTTGGCTACTTATTTTACCGCAGGTGTAAAAGAAGTAAGAGCTTGGACAATTAAGAAAGGATTTACTGCACCGCAAGCTGCTGGCGTAATTCACACTGATTTTGAAAAAGGATTTATTCGGGCCGAAGTAATTAAATACATAGATTTTATTACTTTAAAATCTGAAGCTGCCTGCCGTGATGCAGGAAAATTAGGCGTTCAGGGCAAAGAATACATTGTTGAAGATGGCGATATTATGCACTTTCGCTTTAATGTATAATTTATTTTATTTTAGAATTATTGTTCAAAATAAAATCTGCATTTACCATTTCAACTTTTTCTTGTTGTAAAATATCAAGAATATAAAAATTTAACGATTCTTTAATTTCGTTAAAAGCCTTTATATCAGCATCTTTTACCAAATACGAAATTAAAATTTCGAATGAGCCAACACCAATATTGTTAAACAATACGGTGTAATCTTTTTCTATTAATTCATGCTTATCTAAATATTGTTTTATACAATTAATAATGGATGTTAATTGTTGCTTTGATGTACTCTGTTGTAAATAAATTTTAAACTCAACTTTCCGATGCGTTCTTTCGGTAATATTATCCAACACAGTATCCACCATTTGTTTGTTGGGCATGGTTACAAAAGTTTTATTATCTGTTCT
>JBEEMV010000026.1:0-11641 GCA_041192505.1 Bacteroidota bacterium | reverse complement strand
CACATCTTCACAACTGGAAATATTTGTTGATGTTGTTGAACAAATTTATATTTCACTGGTCGCTCTTGGTGAAGATGCCGACTGCCTTTTTTAAGATGTCCCTCTCCAATTCGGCATTTTTCAATGCTTTGCGCAATTGAATAATTTCTTGTTCTTCTTTGCTTTTTGATTTACCCGATTCAATCGAAAGTTTGCCTAACTCTGCTTTTTTCATCCAGTTGTAAAGCATCTTTACAGTGATGCCTAACTCTTGGGCTACCGCTGTGGCATTGCCTCGTTGTTTACTTAATTCTACAGCTTTGATTTTATAATCGTTACTGTACGTTTTTCTGATTCTTGTCATGTGTCAAAGTTACGCCCTTATACCCTTATTAAATTTGTCCACTCAAAGATGGGAACTCCAGTATGCTAAGTTAATAAAAAAGAGAAACTTATTTGGTTTCTCTTTTTTATATACCGCTGCTCCCCTGCTCGTACTCGTCTGTATTCAAGCCTTGTGTATGGCTGACGAGTAGGTAAGCGGCTTTTTGTTTCCAACAAATATTCATGTTTCATTTTAATAATGGCAAGGTGTTTACTTTCGTAAAAGTAAATTGTTTTTTTAATTAACTCAAGTTGCTGAGTTAATGATTTGTATATCATTAAGTCCCAAAGGGACTTACCTGCCGGCGCCAACCCTATGCGTTACTTTATGCAATCTCTTTTCGTTAACCGCATAGTTATGTGCAATGCTTGGGCGACACTGCTAACCTGAACATTTTAGCGTTGAACGAACAAAAACATACCATTTAGACCGACAAAGCAAAATATGTCCGCCTAAAATCATATCTTTGAGCCGTGAAAAAATCATTGAGAATAATTGGATTGCTTAATATCTCCATCTTGTATTGCTTTGTCATAAGCTTATACAGCGGACATACTTTTGGTTACAATCCCGATTTTTCAAAACTTACCAATTCAAAAACTGAAAGCTATTATTCTGTAGTTACAGCAAATCTGTTTTGTCACACAACCCAAACCGAAAGTTCAGTAAATGTATTCCCTGTTACTTCTTTAAAAACAGTTGCTCAACAATTTTCTGTTTGTGGTAAAATAACTGAACAATTACTCTTTAATGTATTTTCTCAATACAGATTTTATTCTCAAAATGTATTGACACGGTTTACGCAAACCGACATTATTTTTCCCTTCCATTATTTTTGGTAATCCATTTTAATGCTGTCTTGCAATAGCAGGACTACCGTATTTTTTTTTTGCAGGTTTGGTATTTATTGCCATGCCTGTTTCATAATGGATTTTAAACTTAAAAAAATAAAAAAAATGGATTTAGGAACAACAATAACAGCATTAGTAATTGTGCTCATCTGCATTGCCCCCTTTGTAGTGATGAGTAGAAGCAACAAAAAAAGAGAAAAGCGATTTTTGCAATCGCTTTCAGAGTTAGCAAAGAAAAGCAACTCTACTATTTTACAGCATGACATTTGGCTCAATGCAGCAATTGGAATTGACGAAGCAACGAATATGATTTTCTTTACTAAAAAAGTAACGGACATTGAAACTGCTCAACAAGTAGCTCTTGCCGAAATTCAAAAATGTCGGGTAATAAACACAAGTAAAACTGTAAACAACAACGGCAGTAATTTTAAGGCCATTGATAAACTTGAGTTGGCGTTTAATTACCACGACAAGAATAAAGCTGAAACATTATTTGAGTTTTATGATGCAAACGCTGTCGGTTCTACTTTATCGGGAGAACTTCAATTGGTTGACAAGTGGTGTAAAATTGCAAATGATAAAATCGGAACATTTGCACAAAAAAAATAATGCCGAAATTTTAAACCCTGGGGCTTTGCCGCAGGGTTTTTATTCTTATTACCTCACAACAAAAGATAAAAACAAAACATGAATCCAATTTGGACACAACTAGTAATTCAAACAACGCTAAGACATAAACGGAGTGAAGCCAACAAGGGAAAAAAATATTCTTCCTTTGAACTTGCTAAAGGAATGAAGGAACTAAGAATTAGCATCATCAGATTGATAAAAGATTTTATTCTAATAACACTTGGAATTTTTTCGGCAGCGTTTGGCTTCAAAGGGTTTCTTTTAACCAATCATTTTATAGACGGTGGAGCAACAGGCATTTCACTTTTGATTTCTGCTTTGACCAACATGCCACTTTATGTGCTCTTGATTTTGGTAAATATCCCTTTTATCATTTTAGCTTACACAGTTATCGGAAAATCATTTGCCATCAAGACAGCGTTAGCAATTTCAGGACTTGCTTTAGTTGTAGCAACTGTAACATTTCCAGATGTAACAAAAGATAATTTGTTGGTGGCTTTGTTCGGTGGCTTTTTTCTGGGAGCAGGCATCGGACTTTCAGTAAGAGGCGGTGCTGTAATTGATGGAACAGAAGTTTTAGCAATATTTTTAAGTCGCAAATTCGGAACAACAATTGGAGACATAATTATTGCAATCAATATTGTAATTTTTGGAGCAGCAGCTTATTTCTTATCAGTTGAAATTGCACTTTACTCAATGGTAACTTATTTGTCGGCATCTAAAACACTTGACTTTGTTATTGAAGGAATTGAAGAATATACAGGCGTAACAATCATTTCATCCTACAACGAAAAAATAAGACAAATGATAATTGAGAAACTTGGCCGGGGAGTAACAGTTTACAACGGTAAACGAGGGTTCGGAAAAACAGGTGAATCAAAAGACATTGAAATAGTTTATACAGTTGTTACCCGACTGGAATTAAACCGACTCAACACAGAAATTGAAAAAATTGACCCAACTGCTTTTGTGGTTATGAGCAGCATCAAAGACACAAAAGGGGGAATGATAAAAAAGCGACCATTGAAACATTGATACAAAACGGTGTTGAACACCGTAAACGCTAATCTGTGTGCAAGATTCCTAAAAAATTAAACCCCCGAATAATTAAATGGCGAAATATTTTTCAGCTCTATTTTAATATCATCGTTTACTTGTAAGCCATCAATAAAGTGATGAATGCTTTGCTGGTTAATATGTTCGGCACCACGGGTTAAAGCTTTTAATGCTTCGTAAGGCGCAGGATAATTTTCTCTTCTTAATACAGTTTGAATGGCTTCGGCTACAATCATCCAATTTTTTTCTAAATGATTTTCAATAGCTTTTTCATTCAATACTAATTTTGATAAACCTTTTACAATTGAATTGATACTAATTTGAATATGCGCTGCTGGTACGCCAACATTTCTTAACACGGTTGAATCTGTTAAATCACGTTGTAAGCGGCTAATGGGTAATTTTTCGGAAAGATGACCTAATAAGGCATTCGCTAATCCTAAATTTCCTTCTGCATTTTCAAAATCAATAGGGTTTACTTTATGCGGCATGGCGCTGCTTCCTACCTCATCTTTCTTAGTTTTTTGTTTAAAATATTCCATTGAAATGTATTGCCAAATATCTCGGCAACAATCAATCATGATAATATTTATTCTGCGCAAATTATCAAACAAAGCTGCCAACGAATCATAATGCTCAATTTGTGTGGTGTATTGCATCCGCTTTAACCCCAAATTTTTATTCACAAAATCATTGGCAAAATTTTTCCAATCAATAGTTGAATAAGCAATATGATGTGCATTAAAATTGCCTGTAGCGCCGCCAAACTTAGCTGCCATAGGTATTAGGGGTAATGTTTCTATTTGGTTTTCTAATCGTTCTACAAATACCATTATTTCTTTTCCTAATTTAGTAGGCGATGCTGGTTGCCCATGTGTATGCGCCAACATAGTAATGTTGCTCCAATCATTGGCATACGTTTTTAAAATGGCTACCACTTTTTTTATTTCGGGTAAATAAATTTCATGCAACCAATTTTTGATAGAAAGCGGAATGGCTGTGTTGTTTATATCCTGCGATGTTAAACCAAAATGTATAAATTCTTTGGCTTCATCAATGTTTAATTCAGTCATTTTTTCTTTCAAAAAATATTCAACTGCTTTTACATCATGGTTGGTTACACTTTCTAAAAGTTTAATTTTTTCAGCATCTTGTTCCGAAAAATTTAGGTAGATATTTCGTAGTGAAATGAATAAATTTTTATCAAAGTTTTTCAATTGCGGCAATGGCATTTCGCAAAGCGCAATAAAATATTCTACCTCAACCAATACCCTGTATTTTATTAAAGCAAATTCAGAAAAATAATGAGCTAAAGGTTCAACACCTTTGCGGTAGCGCCCATCAATAGGGCTTATGGCTGTAAGTTGATTTAATTGCATGGGGTAAAGATAATAGTTGAACGCAAAATTAGTAGTTGGTTTGGCTATATAGTTTATTAAAATCTAACGGATTTATCAAAACCACTCATTGCCAATACAATTTTTTATTTGATTTATTTTTGATGGTATATTTTCAGCATTAAATATTTCGGATGAAAGTGCAAAACCTTTAACACCTGCATGTTTTAAAGGCATTATATCGGCAACTGAAATACCACCAATTGCTACAATAGGAAAATTATTTTCAATAAAAAAAGATTCAGCAAATACATTTTGATAACCCTTTATTGCAACTATTGGGTTTAAATTATCTTTGGTTGATGTAAAAGCAAATGGACCAAAGCCTACATAATTAAAGCCATCATTAAACGCCTTTTTAATTTGATTAAAATTATTGGTTGATGTACCAATTATTTTTTCGGCTGCTATTATTTTTTTTGTTTCGATGAGTGATGCATCTTGCTGCCCTGTATGTACGCCATCAGCCATTAATTCATTGGCTAAATGAACTCTATCATTAATAATAAAAGTAGCTTGATAATGATGACAAATAGATTTTACTGTTGCTGCAATTTGCAAAAAATCTTCGTCCTTGTTTTTCTTATCTCGATATTGAAGCCAATTAATTCCATTAGAAATGATGGTTTCAATTCTATCAAAAAATTGAGCAGAATTAGTAGGTTGTGGGGTAATAAATTGAAGGGTGGAAATTTTTGTTTGCATTATTGATTTACCTCAAACTTGCTTATAATAGCAATATCTGGTGTATCTACACGAATAAAATATAAACCTCTTGATAAATTTTGAATGAATAATTGTTTATCAGTTCCTTCAAATATTTGCATTAATACTTGTCTGCCCAAAATATCATAAATGGCTACAGTTTTTCTAATATCGCCTAAAGCTGGATCAACAGAAACTTTCAAAAAATCCTTAACTATATTAGGATCTAACTTAATTGGATTAGCCAATACTAAATCTTTTGCTGCTAAGTGATTAGCCGTTTTATAGATAATGTTATAATTTTGTGCTGATACACTGCTAACAACAAACAAACAAGCTACGAAAAAAGTAAAAATATATTTCATGATTGTAAGGTTTTAGTTTGTTTAAGAAAATTGTTGATGCAATATACATTGTTCTGATAGTTAAAACAAATTTATTTTTTCATAAAAAAGTCATGCCGTAATTGCTAAGCTATTTTATTGTTGATGTTTTGATATGGATTATAAATACAGTTCCGTTTAAATGTAAACTAAATAGTCATTTTAATTTCGATAGGCAAATTTCCAAACTATTTTTCCAATTAGGTATTTCTATTTTAAATTCATTTACTAAACTATCAGTATTCAAAACGCTGTAAGCAGGTCGTTTGGCTGGTGTTGGAAATTCATTAGTTGCAATAGGATGAATGATACCTTTATAATTTATTTGGGTTGCAATTTCGCATGCAAACTGATGCCAAGTAATTTCGCCTTGATTGGCATAATGGTAAATAGGTAATTGCGAAACAGCAAAAATATTTTTCCCATCAAATAATTGTACTACAATATTTAATGAACTAGCCGCTAAATCATATGCGTAAGTAGGTCTGCCTTTTTGATCAGCAACTACTTTCAATTCAGGTCGTTCATTCATTAATCGAAGCATGGTTTTCACAAAATTGTTTCCATATGAACTATATACCCAACTGGTTCGTATTATCAATCCTTTTAAATTGTTTTGAATAAATAATTGTTGCATTATTTCTTCTCCTTTACATTTTGTTAACCCATATGCACCAATTGGTTCAGTATTATCTGTAGATAAATATGGCGATGTATTATTACCTTTAAAAACATAATCAGTAGAAAAATGTAGCAAAAATGCTTGGTGGCTAATACATGCCAAAGCTAAATTTTCAACAGCAGTTGCATTTACTTTCATTGCATTATCCAAATCAGATTCGGCTTTATCTACGGCTGTATATGCAGCAGCATTAATTACTGCATCAATGTTATGTTGATTGAAGAATTGAATCACTGATTCTTTGTTGGTAATATCTAAATCTTGATGACCACAAAAAATAAATTTCCAATCGGAATACTGAGCTGACAAAACTCTTAATTCGTTTCCTAATTGCCCATTGGCGCCTGTTACTAAAATTGTTTTCAATATTTATTTAATTGCTATGATGAAATAAAAAACGAAAGTAACCAATATCGAAAATTAATAAAATATTGTTGTTGAAATTTCATCAAGTTAAGTTTTTTTTTGGGCTGGATGGATTAGAATTATGCGTTTAAGTACGTATAAAATATAATATAACACCTATTTAATTTTGAAACATATTAAACTATTTTATTGAGCTACAACTTATCAATCATGCAGAAGCTATTTAAACTAATAGTGCCATTATTGCTCATTACTGCAAATGTATTTGCAACAGGCGAACCATCTACATATTTCAATATTTATGTGCCGCCTAATAATACAAATGTACATCGTGATGTGGCATTATATATTACTGCAATATCCGATAGTACTACATTTCAGATTATTGATGATGCAGCCGATGGTGATTCGGATGATTCAAAATCGGGTATGTTGATGAAGGGGCAATCTTACATTTTATACATTCGTGATAATGGAATTAATGATGATGCAAACTTAGCATCGGGTGGTATATTAAAATGGGATGGCGATTATTTTATCATTAAATCAAATAAAAATATTTATGCTGGGCAAGGCACAAATAGCGATTGGCAGCATGATTGGGTTCCATCAGTAAATCAAAAATCAATTGGCGAAAAATTTATTGTGTATAGCCAACAAACAGTTTCATCTAAAAATGATTTGAATGTATTTGCTTATTTCGATTCAACTTATGTAACTATTAAACGAATTTCAAAAACAGCAACCACTATAACTGGTTACACAAATGTGTTTAAAGATTCAAGCGTAATTATTTCGAAACGTATGTTGAAACGTGGCGAAGATATTATTTACAAATATGCCGAAGGAAGAAATGTAATGGATAACGGACATACTTATGTGGTTGAATGTAGCAAGCCTGCAACCCTTCAGTATGGCGCATTGTATGGCAACGAAAGAGATGGTGGTGGATATGTACCTTCATCAAATGGTAGCTCAACAGGCGAATTATTTTATTTTGGTGTACCCTATCAAAGCGGTGGCGAACAAGAAATCAGAATTGTATCGTGGGATGTGAACAATGCAATAACATTAGAGAGATATAGTAGCGGTTTATGGATTCAAACTAAAACTTGGACATTGGGCGCTAATCAATTTGGCGATTGGGTAGGCAAAAATGCTGGCAATGTATCTTACGCAACAGTGTTTAGATTAAAGTGTACTTCGGGAAAAAGAATTTCGGTATTCGAAGGCAATTGGTTTGAAACTGGTAGCCCCGGAACTTGCGATATGGCAACCATGGTATCATCTGAATTAGGTACAAGTTCGGGTACAAAATTTATTTCTTACATGGCTCCTCCAGGCGATGAAGGCTATTGTTATAGCAACTTAACACAAACTCGTATCAATCAAAAATTATCGCATTTATACATATTTGCAAACAGAAATGATACAGCACATGTAAATGTGGTTGACTCATACACAGGTGGCACAAAAATTAATAGAAGCTATACTATTTTACCCGAAAAATTTATTGATTGTTATTTAACCGAAGCCCAATGGAAAAGTATTTATAACGGAACAGGAACTACAGCCGCAGGACCTGAAAGACCATATCTTACTGCTACTTCAGACAATCCAGTTAGTGTAATGAACACTAATTTTAATGATAATTGGATGATGTATTTTGGTAGTAGTCAAAAACCAGCCGTACAACAAGTAACTGTAAAAGCAATTGATAAAGTAGAGCCAGGCGAAACAAAATCATCGGTAACTAAAGTGGTGGTTGATAATTTTAATGGCGTTCAAAATCCTTCTGTTACGGTTGAAGTAGGCTATGGCTTGGTGGTTGAATCAAGCAGCTTTGTGGATAGTACAGCGCATATTAGATATACAGGTGTAATTAATGATACATCATCTAAAGGCACAAAAATTACTTATGCCAATGTTCCAAATTTAGATTACACACACGATTATTATTTTGTTACTACCGTAAAAGGAACTTTTACTGATAATGATGGAAATGTAGTGGTAGACAATGATGTGGCAAATATTAACACCAACGTAAGTGGTGTAACAAGTGGCAACACATTAGAATCAACACATACAGATGGAGCCGATTTGAATACTGCCAACACATCAAGATATATTTTTAGCGAAGCTACTACCATGCCTTGGTACATCACAACGGGCAATTCATGGACATGTAATTGGGTTGATATTAATGGCGATGGATTAGATGATTTATTTATACCCGATAGAGATAAAACAAAAACGAATAGCTTATATATTCAAAATGCAAATCACACATTTACTAAAGTAACTACGGGCAGTATTGCTACAGATAAAGCAACTAATACAAGTGCATCGTTTGCAGATATTGATAACGATGGCGATATGGATTGCTTTGTTACTAGCAATGGTTACAAGCCCAATTTATTTTATAAAAATAATGGCAACGGAACTTTTACAGCCGATAATTCGCAATACTTAACCAGCTTAAATAATATCGAATATTTTCATGGTGTAAGTTGGGTTGATTATGATAATGATGGCTTTGTAGATTTATATCTTACCAATTATTGGTCTACAAAATTTAATCAATTATATCATAATAATGGCGATGGCACATTTACTTATCAAAGCAATAATATCCTTTCAAAACAAAAAGGATCGAATGTTACATGCAGTTGGATAGATTATGATAATGATGGAACGATGGATGTGTTTTTACCCAGCAACGATTCAACTTTAAATAATTTATATCATAATGATGGCAAAGGAAATTTTAGTAAAATAACCAACAGCGGTTTAACTACTGATGGCGGACGCAGCACTGCCGCTTGTTGGGGTGATATTGATAACGATGGCGATATGGATTTATTTGTAGCCAATCAATCAAATGGTAAAAACTTTTTGTACACCAATAATGGCAATAGCACATTCACAAAAATTACAACTGGCGATGTGGTAAATAATATTTCAAACTCACATGGTTGCTCATTTCAAGATATTGATAACGATGGCGATTTAGATTTATATGTAACCAATGATAGAGGTGCCAGTTATTTATATTTGAATAATGGCAATGGCACATTTACAAAAAATTTAGAAGAGTTAATTACATCTCGTTTACCAGGCGCAATGGGCACTTCGTGGAGCGATTATGATAGAGATGGCGATTTAGATTTGATGGTTACTTGCCATAGCAATCGTAAAAGTTATTTGTTTAAAAATAGCACACAAGCCAAAAATAAAACATGGGGTTGTATAAAATTTGTAGGTACAAAATCTAACAAAGCAGCTATCGGTTGTAGAATAAAAATGAAGAGTGGCGGCATGTGGCAAACTCGTCAAATAGTATCGCAAGATGGTGTTGGTGGACAAAGTTCTTTACGTCAGTTTTTTGGAATGAATGCAGCTACAAAAATGGATTCAATTATTGTGTATTGGCCATCAGGTTATATTCAAACCGTTACTAATTTAAGTGCTAAACAAAATTATACCATCATCGAACCAGCAGGAAATACTGTAACAGGAATAGCTTATGTAGATGCAAATAGCAATTGCACAAAAGATGTTGGCGAAGCCTTGGTGGCTAATCAAACGCTTACTATTATGCCAGGTAATATAAAAGTAAATACAGATGATAATGGAGCTTACTCGGTGTATTTAAAATCGGGTTCATACACTATCACACATAATGCAAATGCTGTGTACACAAAATCAACATGTATGAATGGTTATGGTTTTACCATATCTGGCGTTAATCAAACATTTAATTTAAGAAATTATGCATTAACCATTTTACAAAATAAACCCGATTTAAAAGTGTTGGCTTCTACTACTGCATTGCGTAGAGGATTTAAAAACAAATACTACTTTAAAGTGAGCAACAATGGGGCGTTGACGGCTTCAAATGTTACATTCGAAATAACTTTTCCTACTTCAATAATTGTAAAATTGGCTGATGTAAATTGGGCAAGTGTAAGCAATGTAACAGGCGGCAAAAAATATGTTTGGAATATTTCTTCGCTTAATGTTAACCAACATTTTTATTTAACAGTAAATGATTCGGTTGATTTAGCCAGCAATTTAGATGATATGATGGATGTATTTGCCGAAGCTAAATTAAGCTCGGGTACGGATGTAGATGCAAGCGATAATGCAGTGCATGATATCAATAAAATTGTAGGTTCAATTGATCCTAATGATTTAATAGCTTACCCTACTGGCGATGGCGAACAACATATTATTCAAGCCGCACAGCCTATTACCTATAAAGTAAGATTTCAAAATGTAGGTAATACCGCAGCACAATTTGTAAGAATAGAAATACCTATTTCATCACAATTAGATGAAGCAAGTATTCGTAATATTTCATCATCGCATCATTACACTTATTCGGTAAATGAAAACAAATTTGTATTTATTTTTGATCAAATTAATTTACCCGATTCGGGTGCAAACATGGCTAACAGCAATGGTTTTGTACAATTTACAATAAGCCCAATGGCTGATATTTTAGAAGGTGCATTGATAAAACAAAAATCATCAATTGTGTTTGATTATAATGATGCCATGATAACCAACGAAGTATTTCATACCATTTTTACAAAAGAAAAAATAGTGGATGAAGTGCCAACAGGAAATTTAATTATCTATCCAAATCCATCAAATGGTGTAGTTCATGTGCAAGCATTATCAGAAAATATAAATACAGAAAAACCAATTTTAACTAAGGTTTTAGTGATAGATGTTTTAGGACAAATAATACTTGAAAAAGATGTAATGGATTCGAAATTAAATTTAGATTTTACCAAATTATCAATCGGTCAGTATTTGCTTAAAGCAGTTGATAATAAAGGAAAATCGTATTCAGAACAATTTATTATAGCACATTAAATACCCAATTGCTTTTTATGAAACAAAATACACAAACAACACAATAAACAAAACACACAACCCGATGATGATGCGTTGAAAAACTATTAAAATATCATAATCGTTTTTCCATCTATCAAACATCAAAAGCAAGCGGACTGAGCAATCGGTTCGCTTGTTTTTTTTATAAATGAAATTTTTAGCTACAGTACGTACACTCCTCTTTTTTTACTACCACACCACCCATTTTTTAGTAATTAGTTTTTTGTTGTTGTTGCTTAATACCACAAAATACATAGCCGAACTTAATAAATTATTATTTACAGTAATAGTATTTTGCTGCT
>JBEEMV010000025.1:0-5940 GCA_041192505.1 Bacteroidota bacterium | reverse complement strand
ATGTATGCCCGATCATTTTCAAAAATTAGATTTTGAATTAGAGGCTGCAATAGTAATTTGTAAAGAAGGCAGAAATGTAAAAGCTGCTGATGCCGATAGCTATATTGGTGGCTTTATGATTATGAATGATATGAGTGCCAGAACATTACAAATGGAAGAAATGTTGTTGAATTTAGGACCTGCAAAAGGCAAAGATTTTTCAACCGTAATTGGTCCCATGTTGGTTACATTAGATGAATTAGAGCAATACAAAATACCTTGTAAAGATGGGCATACAGGCGATAATTACAATTTAAAAATGCGTTGTTGGGTAAATGGAAAATTGGTAAGCGAAGGAAATGTAGGTGATATGGATTGGACATTTGCAGAAATTATTGAACGCTGCGCTTATGGCGTAACCATTTGGCCTGGCGACGTAATTGGCAGTGGCACAGTAGGTACTGGTTGCTTTTTAGAACTAAACGGAACAGGAAAATTAAACGACCCTAACTATCCCGAACAATGGCTACAAGCAGGCGATGAAGTGGTAATGGAAATTGATGGATTAGGAAAATTAGTAAATACGATTGTAAAAGAAGATACAGATTTTTCTATTTTGAAATTAAAAAAAACAATTTAAGAATAGAGTACTTACAAATAAAAAAGAGACAACAAATTAATGTTGTCTCTTTTTTTATTTAGCTATAAAAATAATTATTTTTTACAACATGTGCCTTCGCACTTGCAATTTTCGGGTTTGCAACTACCGTTTTTACAACAATCAGCACTGCATTTGCATTTGCCCGATGAACACGATTTGCAGCACGATTTACCCTTTGCTGTACATTCGGTTTTATTTCCTTTTTTGCAACACGATTTATTTTCGCCAGCAAAAGCTATTGTTGTTGTGCCTGCTAAAACAAGCATGGCAGCTATCATTAAACTGTTTTTCATTTTTTGATAATTTGATTTTTGAAAAATATAAATGAGAGTTTGTTTTCATAGAAAACACGAAAAACTAAATCAAATTATTGGGTGGTCGTAAAGCTGTTGAATTAAAATCTGAAAGATTAAATGCTGTTAGTTTTTGATATTGAATTTCATAAACCGAATGGCAAATAAAATCAAATTGTTTTTCTTCAAATGAATAACCATTGCAGCATGAACATAACGAAAACGGATTGCAGGTTTTATCTTCACAACACGATTTTGATTTTTTTTCAGATTTTGAATGATCGCTTGAATCATTATCGCAGCAACTCATTTTACAAGTTTCTTTTTTTATGTTTTTGGCAATGGCAAGTGGCAATAATTGTGGTTGAACAATCATGGCAATTACAATTAAAAACAATATAAGTGGTTTGCATTTCACAGTACAAATTTATACAATTGATTTTCTGAAATGCAAATAAATAGTAAATGAAAGCTAAATAAATATTTATGGATAAAAGTTCCTCAAACTTTTTGCTAATCAGTATTTTTACAATCTTAAATCAAAAATCATTCATCGAAAATGTACAGAACACACACTTGTGGCGAATTACGAATTTCAGACAACGGTAAAACAGTTATGCTTTGTGGCTGGATTCAAAAAATCAGAAAAATGGGAGCACTCACTTTTGTTGATTTACGAGATAGATATGGCATTACTCAAATTGTTTTGGATGAATCAAAAAATCCTGAATTGCTGAAAACGGCTTTGGGCCGTGAGTTTGTGATACAAGCCAAAGGCAATGTGATTGAACGCAGCAGCAAAAATTTGAACATCGCCACTGGTGAAATTGAAATTGAAGTATCAGAATTGAAGGTACTGAATGCAGCCATCACACCACCTTTCACCATTGAAGATGATACCGATGGCGGCGATGATTTACGAATGAAATATCGTTTTTTAGATTTACGAAGAAACGCCATGAAGAAAAATTTGGAGTTGCGATATGCAGTGAATCGAGCAGTAAGAAATTTTTTAGACGAAAAAGGTTTCTTAGATATTGAAACGCCCTTCTTAATAAAAACTACACCCGAAGGTGCAAGAGATTTTGTTGTTCCAAGCCGAATGAATCAAGGTGAGTTTTATGCGTTGCCACAATCGCCACAAACCTTCAAACAGTTGCTGATGGTGAGTGGATACGACCGCTATTATCAAATTGTAAAATGTTTTAGAGATGAAGATTTACGTGCCGATAGACAACCAGAGTTCACACAAATAGATTGCGAAATGGCTTTTGTAGAGCAAGAAGATATTTTGCAAATGTTTGAAGGCATGATAAAATCTATTTTCAAAACTGTAAAACAAATTGACTACAACGAGCCTGTGAAGCGTATTACATGGGAAGAAGCCATGTGGAATTATGGAAATGATAAACCCGATATTCGGTTTGAAATGAAAATTCAAAATCTAAAAACGCCAATTAACCTCATCCTAAATCCTTCTCCTTCAGAGAAGGACTTGAACAGCCCGAAAGGCAATGTGGGTGGCGTTCCCCTCTCAGAAGGAGAGGGGTTAGGGGTGAGGTCGAAATGGGAAAAAAGTGAGGTTACAGGATTTCAAGTGTTCGATAATGCTGAAACTGTGCTTGCCATTTGTGTTCCGAATGCAGCAGAATATTCTCGTAAACAAACCGATGAATTGATTGAATGGGTGAAGCGTCCGCAGATTGGAATGGGTGGTTTGGCATTTGTAAAATGCCTAAATGATGGAACTTTCAAAAGTAGTTTTGATAAATTTTTTGATGCAGAAAAATTAAAATCGTTGGCAGAATTTTGCAACGCAAAACCAAATGATTTGATTTTGATTTTGGCAGGCACCGAAGAAAAAACACGAAAAGCAACTTCTGATTTACGAATGGAAATGGCTACCCGATTGGGTTTGCGTAAGCCTGATGAATTCAAATTGCTTTGGGTTATTGACTTCCCATTGTTTGAATATGCCGAAGAAGAAAATCGTTGGGTGGCTCGTCATCATCCGTTTACATCGCCAAAGCCCGAGCATATTGAAGTGATGATAAACAACAACCCGGTGATCGAAAATGCTGCCGATTATTTGAATCATCCGTATGCCAACATCAAAGCCAATGCGTATGATTTAATTTTAAATGGCAATGAATTGGGCGGCGGTTCAATCCGTATTTTTCAACGTGAATTACAAGAAAAAATGTTCGCAGCTTTGGGCATGACGAAAGAAGAAGCACAACATAAATTTGGATTTTTGTTGGGTGCATTTGAATATGGTGCACCACCACATGGTGGGCTGGCATTTGGTTTCGACCGATTGGTGGCATTGCTTGGCGGCAGCGAAATTATTCGTGATTTTATTGCTTTCCCAAAAAATAACAGCGGCAGAGATGTGATGATGGATTCGCCATCAACCATTGATGAAAAACAATTGAAGGAGTTGGGGTTGAAATAAAAATTTATGGAAATACAAACTAATATTACTAAAGCGGATAGAAGGCGCATAATTGATGACATCAAACTTTCGTCAATTATTGCAGTTGGTTTTACTATCATTTTGTTATGTGTATTATTCATAATCCCATTTTTTCTAATTGTATTTGAA
The DNA here is from genome assembly GCA_041192505.1 of Bacteroidota bacterium. GTDB lineage: Bacteria > Bacteroidota > Bacteroidia > Chitinophagales > CAIODY01 > CAIODY01. The sequence goes on along the minus strand of JBEEMV010000025.1, from coordinate 2,402 downwards.
ATCATTCAACCAAAGCAAGGAATTTCAAGTCGCTCTGTTTATCTAGTTTGCCTAATGGCAATTCCTTTAATTTTTATAGTAGCAAAAAATACATTGAAATATATTGATGTGCTTGTTGGGAAGAAGTACGTCTATAAACTCAATGACTATAAAATAGATTCAGAAGAAGATATTTTATATTGGCGAACACATGCTGGTAAAAAGCGTAGCGTTGTTTTAGATGAAGAAATAGTTGCATTAATTAACCAAAATCAACCCTTAATTTTGGAGGTTTCAAAATTCGGGAAAGTGCTTTTGTTTATTTCGTACGACACTAAAAATTTATTAGAGAGTTAATAAACATAAAATCTTCCTTCCCAAATTAATTTCTTCTTGCCACTCCATATTTTCTTCGTGAATCTTTGTGTAATAATTTTTTCACCGAGTTACACGAAGTAGCACAAAGGTTCACAGAGAAGAATTTCAACAAATTGATTTATTTTTACAAAATTAGATGAACAAAAAAAGCAGAATAATGAATATAACTTCATTATTCTGCTTTAATAATTTTATAATTCAGCAAATAATTTACCAACCCAGTACCCAAGCAAACATCAGCGGTGCAACAATAGTAGCATCACTTTCTACAATAAATTTTGGTGTAGTAATATCTAATTTGCCCCAAGTAATTTTTTCGTTGGGCACTGCGCCGCTGTAACTTCCGTAAGAAGTTGTTGAATCAGAAATTTGGCAGAAATAACTCCAAAAAGGAACATCGTGCCATTCCAAATCTTGATACATCATGGGCACTACACAAATAGGGAAATCGCCAGCAATGCCGCCGCCAATTTGAAAAAATCCAACACCTTTTCCACCAGAATTTGCCCTGTACCATTCAGTTAACCACACCATATATTCAATACCACTTTTCATAGTGCTGGCTTTTATTTCGTTCTTAATTACATACGATGCAAAAATATTTCCCATCGTGCTATCTTCCCAACCTGGTACTACAATTGGAATATTTTTCTTAGCCGCAGCCAGCATCCAACTGTCTTTCGGGTCTATTTCATAATATTGTTCCAAGACACCACTCAACAGCATTTTGTACATGTATTCATGTGGAAAAAATCGTTCGCCTTTATCATCGGCATCTTTCCAAATGGCATGAATATGTTTTTGCAAACGGCGAAATGCCTCTTCTTCGGGGATACAGGTATCAGTAACACGGTTGTAATGATTCTCTAATAAATCCCACTCTTCTTTTGGTGAAAGCTCTCTATAGTTAGGTACTCTTTTATAATGAGAATGTGCCACCAAGTTCATCACATCTTCTTCTAGATTTGCGCCTGTACAACTGATAATTGCTACTTTATCTTGCCTAATCATTTCGGCTAATGAAATACCTAACTCGGCTGTACTCATAGCACCAGCAAGGGTTATCATCATTTTACCACCTTCATCTAAGTGAGTTACATAAGCTTTAGCTGCATCCATCATTGCCGCCGAATTAAAATGGCGATAATGATGTTCCATAAATTTCGAAATAGATCCTTGACTCATTTTATTTATTTTTTTAATGGCTGCAAAAGTATTACATAATTTTTTTAATCATAATAAAAAAATATTCCAATTTCAATGAAATAAAAAAGCAACCCCATTTGGAATTGCTTTTATTCATTTTTATGTTTATTGAAAAATATCTTTAATTAAACATATCTCTTACTTTATTAAAAAAACCTTTGTCTTCTTTACCAGGTTGCGGTTTGAAATTAGGCGAATTTTTTAATTTTTCTAAAATCTTTTTTTCTTCTGCCGATAAGGCTTTTGGTGTCCATATATTCACATGAATTAATTGGTCACCATGCTCGTAAGATTGTAAACTTGGAATGCCTTTACCCTTCAATCTGAAAATTTTTCCTGATTGCGTTCCTTCGGCAATATTAATTTTTGCTTTGCCCGAAATGGTTGGCACTTCAACACTTGTTCCCATACATGCATCTACAAAATTCAAGTGTAATTCGTAAATCACATTCAAGCCTTCACGTTGCAAAAATTCATGTGTTTCTTCTTCTACATTAATCACCAAATCGCCTGCTGTACCACCACGTTCGCCTGCATTGCCTTTACCATTCATACTTAATTGAATGCCATCGGTTGCACCTTTCGGAATATCAATCGTAATCGTTTCTTCGCCACTAACACGGCCTTCGCCATGACAACTGTTGCATTTGTTAGCAATCGTTGTGCCTTCGCCATGACAAGTTGGGCAAGTAGCTTGCGTTTGCATTTGTCCCAACATGGTGTTCATCACACGGGTTACAACACCACGTCCGCCGCAGGTTGAGCAATTGCTGAATGAAGATTTATCTTTTGCGCCACTACCACTACAAGTAGTACATGGCACAAACTTTTTAACTTTT
>JBEEMV010000024.1:0-5950 GCA_041192505.1 Bacteroidota bacterium | reverse complement strand
CCGAAAGTGTTGGAACACATGGTAGATACAGTTTTGCAGTTTGAAGGCGACCAACATTATACTTACAGAATTTTACGAACTTTAAAAAATAGATTTGGTTCAACCAGCGAATTAGGCATTTATGAAATGCAACCTAATGGCTTAAGGCAAGTAAGTAACCCAAGCGAAATTTTAATTACACAACGGGAAGAACAATTGAGTGGAATAGCTATAGCAGCGACCATGGAAGGTTTGCGGCCGATGCTGATTGAAACACAGGCGTTAGTTACACAAACACATTTCAGCACACCGCAACGAACTGCCACAGGTTTTGATTTACGAAGATTAAATATGTTGTTGGCTGTGTTAGAAAAACGTGGTGGTTTTACATTCGGCACAAAAGATGTATTTGTGAATTTAGCAGGCGGATTAAAAATAGACGACCCAGCTTTAGACTTAGCAATTTGCAGCGCATTGTTAAGCAGCTACGAAGACAAACCATTAGCAGCTAACATTTGTTTTGTGGGCGAAGTGGGCTTGAGTGGCGAAATACGAGCTGTAAATAAAATTGACCAACGCATTGCCGAAGCTGATAAATTAGGCTTCGAAAAAATTGTAATTTCATCGTACAATAAAAAAGGATTAGATACTAGCCGATACAATATTGAAGTAATTACTTGTTCGAAATTAGAACAGGTTTATCAGTTGTTGTTTTAAATTTACATTTTCAATTTACTTATGATACATAATTTAAGCTTACAAAATTCATTAATACATCAATATGTTGCTGAGTTACGAGATATTTCCATTCAAAAAGATAGAATGCGATTTCGTAGAAATTTAGAGCGCCTTGGCGAAATAATGGCTTATGAAATAAGCAAAACAATGGAATTTGAAATCCAAAAAATTCAAACTCCGTTAGCTATTGCTGAATGTCCAGTTTTAAAAGAACAACCCGTTTTAGCAAATATCTTACGAGCTGCTGTGCCCATGTATCAAGGGCTTTTAAATTATTTTGATAAAGCTGATAATGCTTTTATTTCGGCTTATAGAAAACATCATGCTGATGGTAGTTTTGAAATTGATTTGCAATACACTGCTTGCCCATCTTTACAAAATAGAATACTAATTGTTTGTGACCCAATGTTGGCAACAGGTGCAAGTATAGTAGCTACTATAAAAAAATTAGAAGCCATGGGAACGCCAAAACATATTCATATTGTAAGCGCCATTGCTAGCCAAGATGGAGTTGATTTTGTGGTGAAAAATTTGGCTAACATTACTTTATGGATAGCTACTATCGACCCTATTTTAAATGCAGATAAATATATTGTACCAGGCTTAGGCGATGCTGGCGATTTAGCTTTTGGCGAAAAAATGCAACATTAATTTCTTGCTGATGGATTAATATCTAAATCGCTAAATTCATTATTCAAATATTTATGATACGCTGTAACGGCTATCATTCCTGCATTATCGGTACAAAATTCAAATTTAGGAATGTATAAATTCCAACCTAATTTATTAGCTTGTTCATTTGCCATTGCTCGTAATACACTATTGGCGCTTACTCCACCTGCAATACATATTTCTTTTACGCCTGTTTGCTTAGCAGCTTTTGTTAATTTATTTATTAAAAATGAAACAATACGATGTTGAACCGAAGCACAAATATCATTCAAATTTTCTTCTATAAAATTTGGATTAGCGGCTACATTTTTTTGAAGAAAATAAAGCACCGATGTTTTCATTCCTGAAAAACTAAAATTCAAATCGGCAATTTTTGGTTCAGGAAAATCGAATTTATTTGGGTTTCCTAATTTTCCATATTTATCTATCAATGGGCCACCAGGATAAGGTAAGCCTAACATTTTTGCTGTTTTATCAAATGCTTCGCCAGCAGCATCATCAATGGTTTCGCCAATTATTTCATGATGCAAAAAATCTTTTAATAAAATAATTTGAGTATGCCCACCCGAAACGGTTAAACACAAACATGGAAATTTGGGCTGACGTTCATCAATAAAATTAGCCAACACATGGGCCTGCATGTGATTAACAGTTATCAATGGTTTGTTTAATGAATAGGCTAAACCTTTTGCAAAACAAACACCCACCAACAACGAACCAATTAGGCCAGGTGCAATAGTACAAGCCACGGCATCAATTTCGGCTAACGTAGTATTCGCTTTTTTCAAAGCTTCATTAACCACTGGCACAATATTTTTCATGTGGTCTCGTGATGCCAATTCGGGCACTACGCCGCCATATTGCTCATGAATATTTTGATTACAAATAAAGTTAGATAGCACTTGTTTGTTTTTCCAAATGGCTGCCGATGTATCATCACATGATGATTCGATGGCTAATATGGTAGGGTTTAAATTCATGATTAATTACTGTTTTCTTTTGCTTCAAGTGTTAAAATGGATGAATTGTTAATATTACCATCCAACGAAGAAGAGCTAAGGCCTTCTTTTAAAAATTTCTTTTAGTCTTATGTTATCGGCAGCCAAGCTGTCTCCACGAAGCTATGCAGCTTGAAGTTCCGATGCTGTTTGTTCAATGCCGTTTACAAATCTTGCTGTCTCAGTTCGTGTTTGCATAATGTGTTATTTTTTGTTGCTCGTTAAAAGTAGATTTTTATTTGAAGCAATTGTTGAATTTTTTTTCGTCAATAACACTATCACTATAAATGCTGGGGTCGTCAAGCCCTAATAAACCGTCATATTGTTTTGCGTAAACATTAGAAACTTTATAAGTGCTGTCAAGATGAACCCAAAGCATTGGATAATGATTAGATAATTTTATAGGTCGTGTGTAGGTTAAAGTAACAAACTTGTTTTGTAAATCTTCCTTATTCCCTTCACAACAGTAGCTCGTATCGCTGTATATTTTTTCAACTTCTTCTTTGATGTTTGTCTGGTTGTTAATGTCCATTTCAAGTCGTGACTTTGAATTTCTACAACTAATGTCATGCAATCCATTCAGAGAATTAATGCTGTATGGTCTTCCTAAAATCGCAACAACTTGTTCAAGGGTCATTCCTTTTTTTACTTGCTTTATTTTGTTTCCTGTTATATCGTTGGCAATGTCGGCACGAACACCAAGAATTTTAACTCCTAAAAGTAAAAGTAAAATCAGTCCAACTATTGATAGAAATATTTTCGCTAAAGTCTTCATTGTTGTCAGTTTGTTTCTTGCACAAATGGTCGTAGTTGCGATGCTGCCATTGGTTGCTTCTAACACAAATATTACTGCAATTCATTTATTATCCAAATTTATTTATCACATTAAGCTAACAAAAAAGCGAAACCATTTTTTTTGATTTCGCTTTTGAAAAGTTTCAGTACACACTATGCAATCAATGCTTCTGCTGGAATTTGTAAGTGTTTGTAAAGCAATCGAATCATCGAAAGGGTAAGAGGTCTTTTTTTTCGTAATACTTCGCTAGTACGGTTTTCACCACCAAAATATTTAGCCACATCTTTTTGTTTCACTCCTAATTGTTCCATTCTAAACTTAATGGCATCAATGGAATTTGCTTTCGGAATACTATGATTTCTCTTTTCATACTCAACTGCCAAAATGGTAATAGCTTCTAAAATTTTTTCTTCTTTACTTCCTTCTGGATATTGCAAAAGCTCTTCAATCATAGTATTAGCATTTGCAAATTCTGCTTCGTTAGTAATAGGTTGAATACTAAATTGTTTTTTCATGATTAAATATTTTGAATGTCATTGATGTTGTCATATTCTTTATGAGTGCCAATAAATCTTATATAAACACATTGAATTTGATACCTAAAAACAGCTACCAGCCTGTATTTATTGTGATAAATATTAAAAACAATTCTACCATTGCCAACTACATCAGCCGAAGGATACATTTTTCTGACTTCATTTGGCGTTTGAAATTTCGCTGTCTCTATTTCATCATACCAAGCCGATAAATGCATTCTTGCTTCAGGGTATTTCTTCCAAAATTCTTTTAAAGTTTTATAAGAATAAATTCTCATGGTTTTACAAAGCTAACAAATTATTCCCAATTTGGGAAGTTATAAGAGCTGTTTTTTAAACAAAAAAGCGAAACCATTTTTTTTGATTTCGCTTTTTACTAATATCTCAATACTAAATACTCAAGGCTCTAATTATTCTCTGCTTCCATCATTAAAAATGCTTTAATAAATGGCTGCAAATCGCCATCTAATACTGGTTGCACATTGCCTACTTCAAAATCTGTTCTGTGGTCTTTAATTAATTTATAAGGATGCAAAACATAACTTCTTATCTGACTTCCCCACTCTATTTTTTTCTTGGTTGAGTTCATCTTATCACGTTCCTCATTTTGCTTTCTTATTTCCAATTCATACAATTGGCTTTTCAACATTTTCATTGCCAATTCTTTATTACCAAGCTGCGATCTATCAGCCTGACAAACCACCACAATACCTGTAGGAATATGCGTTAGCTGTACTTTTGTTTCTACTTTATTTACATTTTGCCCACCTGCGCCACCGCTTCGTGATGTTTGAATTTGAATATCGGCAGGCTTAATTTCAATCTCAATTGTATCATCAACAATAGGGTATACAAACACACTTACAAACGATGTATGCCTTCTTGCATTTGAATCAAACGGACTGATACGAACCAAGCGATGAACGCCGCTTTCGGCTTTTAAAAATCCATAAGCAAATGCACCATCAATTTCTAATGTTATAGATTTTATACCAGCCACATCGCCATCGGTTCTTTCAACTTCGCTTATTTTAAAATTTTGTTTTTCGGCATACTTAATATACATACGCATTAGCATACTTGCCCAATCGCAACTCTCGGTGCCACCAGCACCTGAATTGATGGTAAGCACAGCACCCAAAGAATCTTCGGGCTTATTTAATGTAGCTTTAAATTCTAAATCATCTACTTCGGTAACTGCATTTTTGTATTGTACATCTACATCGGCTTCGGTAGATTCGCCCATGTCTAAAAATTCTTGTAATACGCCACAATCTTCCACAGCATTTTCTGTTTGCTTGTAAGCATTAATCCAGAATAATTCAGTTTTGATAGATTTCATGATGGTTTCAGCACGTTTTGGGTCGTCCCAAAAATTGGCTGAAAGTGTAAGCGCTTCCTCTTGTCGGTGTTTTTCTAATCGGTTATCGATGTCAAAGAAACCGCTTTAAAGCTGCGGTACGCTCCATAAGGGTCTTCAGGTTATCAGTAGTCATTATTTTTATTTAGGCGCAAAGATAGATATTGGAAAATATTTTAATGCACCAATTAAATTAATTGTATATAAATAGTAATTAAAAAAATGAATATTTATTAAAAAAAAAGCCTCACTAGATTAAAATCTAATGAGGCTTTATAATAAATTTGGTGACTACCCACTCTCCCAGCAGTTACGCAAGTACCATAGGCCATGTGGGGCTTAACTTCTCTGTTCGGAATGGGAAGAGGTGAACACCCACGGTATAGTCACCATAAAAAGGTTATGACAAAAATTGGAAACTCAGAATAAACGTTGAAATAATTTAATAATTAATAATAATTTCCTAATAAAAGGAAAAAATAAAGTCTACGGGCTATTAGTATTACTCGGCTTTGATGTTACCACCTTTACACCTATAACCTATCAACGTAGTCATCTACTACGACCCTTAAAAGAAACCTCATCTCGTGGATGGCTTCGCACTTAGATGCTTTCAGCGCTTATCCATACCGTACTTAGATACCCTGCACTGCGCCTGACGGCACAACAGGTACACCAGAGGTACGTACGTCCCGGTCCTCTCGTACTAAGGACATGTCCACTCAAGTTTCTAACGCTCACAACAGATAGAGACCGAACTGTCTTGCGACGTTCTGAACCCAGTTCACGTGCCACTTTAATCGGCGAACAGCCGAACCCTTGGGACCTTCTCCAGCCCCAGGATGTGACGAACCGACATCGAGGTGCCAAA
>JBEEMV010000023.1:0-5456 GCA_041192505.1 Bacteroidota bacterium | reverse complement strand
TCAATAAAATTTTTTGTAGACAACTTTCAGCAGATAGTTCGGTTTCAATAATTAAACATTGATTTAAAAAATCATTTTGGTTTTCGTTTCCCCAAGCTTTTGTTCGGTAAATAGATGATTTGTTAATGCACTTACCTACTTCATTTTCAATCAGTTCTATAGCTTTATAAAATGTAAGTTCGCAAGTACCAATATTGCAGCCTAATAATAAAACAAGTTGATTCATGAGTTATTTTACCGCCTTTAAACTTAAATCTAAACTGGTATAATGATGCGTTAAAGCGCCTACCGAAATAAAATCTACACCTGTTTCGGCAATGGCTTTTATAGTTGATAAATTTATACCGCCGCTGGCTTCGGTTTCCATCTTCCCTCCCACCATTTTTACGGCAGTTTTCATGTCATCTAATTTAAAATTATCAAACATAATCCGTTCAATTTTTCCGCAATTTAATACTTCTTCTACTTCCAATAAATTTCTTGTTTCAACTTCAATAGGAATATTTAGTTGATTATTTTTTCGATAATCATCAGCCAAATCAATAGCTTTTGAAATGCCCCCAGCAAAATCAATATGGTTATCTTTTAGCATCATCATATCGTACAATCCAAATCTATGATTATGTCCGCCACCAATTCTAACAGCCCATTTTTCGAAATATCTAAATAAAGGTGTGGTTTTTCTGGTATCTAAAATTTTGGTATTGGTATACGCAATTAAATCAACATAAGTTTTAGTAAGCGTTGCTATTCCACTCATTCGTTGCATACAATTTAAAACCAATCTTTCGGCTTTTAATAAAGCTTGTGTATTGCAATTTACTTCAAATGCAATATCACCTGGTTTTACCCAAGTGCCATCATTAATAAAAATTGAAATAGCACTTTCAGCATCTACAAATTTGAAAATTGTTTTAGCTAATTCAACACCAGCTAATACACCTTCTTCTTTTACTTTTAATATTGCTTTGCCTTTAGCATGGGCAGGAATAGAGGAAAGCGATGAAAAATCGCCTTGTTTTACATCTTCATCAAATGCATTTTTAATAAATTGCTGAATGTATTCTTTGTTTTCTACTGCCATCATAATTAATCTTTCTCAATTCTTAATTCTTGAATTAAAAACTGACCACCACTTTGCTTTAAGTAAAATATAACTTTATAATTCCCTTTATTGGTTGATAAAACACCAATTCCAAATGAAGAACCATCGGGCGATGAACCTTGATGATTTAATTTAAAACCATTAACTTGGTTATTTTGAAAAAATGAATTTAATACTGCATCAGCTTGATTACGGCTGTAATTAGATTCTTTATCTAATAAAGTAAGTTCAACTGTATTGGCCAAATAAGATGTTAAAGAAGGCGATTTTGAATTAAATGCCGTTGCAATTTGGTCGATTTGACCACCAAAAAAATTACTTGCAAAAGTTTTATTGGTAGTAATAAAACCTAAAATTAAAGCTGTGAATAAAATTATTTTTTTCATTTGTAAAATTGTTAATCAATTACTGACTAATTCTGTGCCATGTTATATTAAATTAAACGAATTAATGATAGCCGCAAATTCATTTACTTTTAATGATGCTCCGCCAATCAATCCTCCGTCTACGTCGGGTTGCGAAAAAAGTTCGGCTGCATTATCCGCTTTACAACTTCCACCATATAAAATCGAAATTTTATTTGCCGTTTCAACGCCATATTTATCAGCAATTGAATTTCGGATAAACAAATGCATTTCTTGGGCTTGAGCCGATGAAGCTGTTAAGCCTGTTCCAATTGCCCAAATAGGTTCGTAAGCAATAATGCATTTTTCTATTTCTGATGCCAATAAATGAAATAAGCTTTTTTGCAATTGAATCAATACAAATTCATTTTGCTGATTTTTGTTTCTAATGTCTAAAGGTTCGCCACAACAAAAAATAGGTATAAGCTCAGCACCTAAAACTGCATCTATTTTTTCTTTTAAAAATGCTTCGGTTTCGTTAAAATATTCTCTTCTTTCCGAATGACCAATTAGCACATATTCAACGCCAACAGATTTTAACATTGCTGTTGAAACTTCACCTGTGAAAGCTCCATTTGGCTTTGGATGTACATTTTGTGCACCACATGAAATGTTTTTATTTGTATCTATTTTTTCAGCAACTGAATGAATAGCTACAAATGAAGGAAATACAATAACTTTAATTTTATCCGAAAAATCAGCAATATTAATATCCGAAATTAGTTGAATGCTTTGATTCAAATCGTTATTCATTTTCCAATTGCCAGCTACTATTTTTTGCCTCATTGATTGATAAAATTGTGATGAAAATATTTTTAAAGTTCGTTAGCAGATTTTAAAATTTCTTGAATCATTTTTTCGGAAACTCTAAAATCGGTTGCATTTAATTTTTGCAAAATTTCTTTTACCGATGGAATAATATTTTCAGTTTTTGCTTTTAATAAAATTCCAATTGTTCCAATAATTGCAATACCCAATTCTTGTGCAAATTTCCTTCCTTTTCGTTCATCAATTATTAAAATAGTCTTGTCAACTTGTTCTAAACTTAATGAAATTGCACTTGCTTCGCCCTTATCTAAATTGAGTTGTAGCGATTGAAATAAAAGTTTATCTTTTATGTTTTCAACTTTTATCCAATCGGGCAATGGTTCATTAAATTCAGTTTGAATTTCGGGAGTGATTAAAATTTGCTTAAAAAGTTTTTGTAAAATTTCCAATTCGTTAATTTTACTCAGCACAATTAAACAACTCGTATCAGCAATAATTACTTTAGGCATTTTTAATGTCGTTGTTTATTTCATCCATCGAATAGCCAAAAACGGAAACATTATATTTGCCCAACACTTCGATAAAAGATTTTTTCGAAACCCCAATCATATCTGCTGCTTGCCCCGATGATAGTTTTCCTTCTTCAAAAAGTTTAGCAGCTAAAGTCATTTTTAAATCAAAATCACTTAATAAAACTGTACTTGGCATGTTAAAAGTAAGTGTAGTCATAACTATTTATTTTTTCAAAATTACTGTTTTTAATTCGTTCTGCTTTTTTCAGTTTGTTCAAAAATATGTTTAAAAATCCCTTGTTCTACCTCATCAAATTGTAAACCTCGGCGTTCGTACACTTTTTTTGCAGTTTCAATTGCTTTGTTTAATTGATAAGTTGTAGTGCCTTGTGCACCGCCCCAACTAAAATCTGCAATAATATTTCGTGGAAAACCAGCGCCAAAAATATTGGCACTCACTCCTACCACCGTACCTGTGTTAAACATAGTATTGATGCCGCATTTGCTATGGTCGGCCATTATCAAACCACAAAATTGTAAGCCTGTTTTTTCGAAACTATTTTTAACATAGCTCCACAATTTTACTTCTTCATAATTATTTTTTAAATTAGAATTGTTGGTATCAGCGCCCCAATTACACCATTCGCCCAATACACTATTACCCATAAACCCATCATGAGCTTTATTGCTATAGCCAAATATTACACAATTGTTTACTTCGCCACCTACTTTACAATGTTGCCCAATGGTGGTTGCACCATAAATTTTTGCGCCTAATTTCAACATCGAATGTTCGCCTAATACAAACGAACCACGAATCATGGAGCCTTCCATTACTTCCGAATCTTTTGCAAAATACATTTTTGATTTTGATGCATTTAAAATAGCATGTTCGATAATGGCACCATCTTCTAAAAAGATATTTTCAGCAGCCACTACTCTATTGGTGGCGCTAATTTCAGCCGATACTCTGCCATTGGTTAATAATTCAAAATCGTGTTTTATTTCTTCCTCATTCCAACTAAAAATTTGATGCGATTTTGTCAGTAATTTTATATCGGCAGTAAATGTTTTTGTAGTAGAATAGGATTTTGAAAAACTGAAATTTTGTGTTTCATCTTTCGAAAGTTTGGCAGCAATTATTTCCTCATTACAAATTAAAACTTCATCTAATTGTAAATTTTTAATGGCTTCTATTAATGTAGCATTTGGAAAAATATTTCCTGCAATTAAAATATTTTCGGCTTCGGTATGTAATGGAAATTTTACTGAAAGATATTCTTCAGTAATGGTTGATGATACGTTAACCCCAAAATGTTTCATCCATTTTTGACGAATGGATAAAATGCCACAAGTAAAATCTGCCAATGGTCGGGTAAATGAAAGTGGTGCTAATCCATCTCTATATTTATTATCAAAAAAAATAAGATTCATTTATAAAATTATGGTTTAAAAAAAATCGGCTGCTTTAAAAATAAAACAGCCGATTCAATTTTTTATTAAAATGATTATGGTTTTTTGTTCAACATTTCTTGTGCATTTTTTGGTTTTTCAACTTTAGATGTAGTTGGTTTTTTAGGAATACCAATACTACCCGTTCCGCCTTTTTTAACCTCTTCTACCTTAGGTTTCACTTCTTCAACAGGTTTAGGCATTGATGCATCAACCGATTTTTGTGTTACCCCTTTTGCATAAGCATTTGTTGGCAAATTCATTGATTTATCAACATATTCTGAAGCTGGTTTTTCTAATTTTGAAGCTTTTTTATAATGCTCTTCATAAAATTTATTTGTTCCATTATAATCATCTACATAATAGGCATCATTATAACCTTCTGCTTTTCTAACTACATATCTTTCTTCTTGATCATTTACACCATCATAAATTGATGATGAAACACCTCTTCTTCTTTTAGATGCATATTTTGTATCGCTTTCTTTTTCAACTTCGGCAGCCATTTTCTTTTCTGTTGAAGCAGTGTTGGTAGAACTTGTATTAGAAGTAGAACTTACAGTAGTATTTGTTGGTGTTGTTTGCACAGCAGGTTCAGTTGTAGCATTATTTTCGGCAGTTGTACTTGTACTGGCAGCAGCTGTATTTGTTGCAGATGCATCATTTGATGTAGTATCTCCTAATCCTGCATAAAGCGAATCTTCGTAGGAAGTTTCTTTTACTACTGGCTCTTTCGAAAATCTATTCTTACATGATTTACATGATGTAGCTGTAAAAATTACAAGAAGTAAAAAATATAAAACTGCTTTTTGGTTTTTCATGATATTGTGTTGTGAAAATTTAATTAACTGGTGTAAAAATAAGTATTAAAATCTTGGGCAGAATAATTTTTTTCCTCTGCCACGATACATGATTGACTTGCTTTTAGGACACTTAATGAGATATTGCAAAGCAAATTCAGGCCCTCCTAATTGATGAGATACATAATGTAATTGCGATACATTAAAATCATAAGATAGCCCAATTGCAAAATGATATAAATCAACTCTAAAAAACAAAGTTGCGGCATCTATGCTTGGCTTTGCTACTCTTGTACCTAATCCAAAATAGATAGCCGTTTCTCTATCACCATTATCATCAATTAATACTTTTGCTAAAACGCTTGTTTGCAATTGCTTAGTATTTTGTTGATTGATGTATAAAAAACTTGGTATT
>JBEEMV010000022.1:0-11038 GCA_041192505.1 Bacteroidota bacterium | reverse complement strand
AAAAAGATAATGTGGCGAAGAAAAAATTAGCCACTACACAACGCAATATTTATTCAACGGCTATCAACTATAATTTAAATCAGCATTTTGGTATTGATTTTAATTTATCAAATTATGGTACGGCACAACGTGCAGGCACCCGTAGTTTAAGCGATACAGCAAAAATTAATCAAATCAGTAATTCAATTACGCTTACGCCACATTACAATTTTATAAAAGGAAATTTGTTGCATAATTTTATTTTAGTCATGGGCAATCAGGCATTGAATGATAGAAATAAATTTACTTCAACCTATACCGATATGAAGATGAAGTACGCCAATTTTATTTATTCATTAATGAATATGGATAAAAAAACAAACTACAATTTTGGCATTAATTATAGCGGCAGTAAAACCGAAAGTGGCGAAATTATTTTGAACGGAATTTCATTGGGTGCAGGCAAAACATTGATGAAAGATAGGATGAACACTGATGTTTCGGTAAGTTTAAACAATAGCAGTTTTAATAATGCATCAAATGGATTAGTGGTGAATGCATCGGCAAATTGTAGTTATGTGGTTTCGAAACATCATAGTTTTCGAACCAATATTTTATGGTTGAATAATCAATCAAAAAATATTGCAGCTGGTAATTCATTTAATGAATTCACATTTATGGTGCAGTACAATTTTACATTTTAAAAAAAATTACTTCGTGCATTTTGTGCCTTAGTGGTTTCTAATAAATCAATATATCATGAAAAGAATTTTATTTTTTGTTTTTGCATTGTGTTCAATATTTACAATGAAAAATGCAACAGCACAAATCAGTAATGTAAATGTAACGATAGTGGCAACGCCGCCATATTCGCCATATTTAACCGATTATTTAATTTATGAAAATCGAACGGCAATTATTGTTACTGCAATTGGAACACCAGGCAGTTCACAAAAAATTTATTTTAAAGGAAGCATCGTTGGCGATAATGGTGTAAACATTAAAACAAAAGCAAATTACTTTCCTGTAAATTATTTAACGCTAACGGCTAACGTCCCTAGGCGCTTAAGTGGTAATGAAATAAAAGATTTTTTGGATTGGGGTTATGTGGATATTACTGGCGTTTCGGTAGCACAAGTGGTACGAAATAATGGTGTGCCCGAAGGAAATTATAAAATTTGTTTTCAAGCATTTGATTATGATACTAAGCAGCCCATTGGTGTAGAAAATTGTTCGAATAATATTACTATACAACATGTAGATCCACCATTGCCAACTTCTCCAGTTTGCGAATCGGAAATAAATCAAACAACGCCGCAAAATGTAATGTTCAGTTGGACATACAATCCTGGTGTAACCCGTAGCGTTCGTTATCTTTTAAAAATAGTTGAATTATTGGATAGGCAAAATGCTAACGATGCAATTAATTCGCAAAGCACACCTGCTTTTTTCGAAAAAACTATTTCATCTATCAATTACTTGTATACCGCTATCGATCCAGCTTTGAAGCCAGGCAAAAAATATGCATGGCGAATTAAAGCGTATGATTTAGATAATAAAATAAAATTTAAAAATAATGGCGAAAGCGAAGTTTGCACATTTATTTATAAATCTGCCGCTATACAAATTGATAATAATGATGCCAGTAATAGCGATGCGAATTCAACAAAAATTGTAACTGATGAGGTGATAAAAATTTCGAATCCTGTGTATGATGGAATGTTGAAAATGGATAATCAAAATAATTTTTTAGTGAATTGGTTAACTCAATCGCAATACGATTATTTTAACAAACCTAAGAACAACAAAGGTTTTGGCATGAGTCAATTGCAACAAAAAAAGCAGGATGATGCTATGTTGAATCAAACCAAAGGTTGGAAATTTAAATTACGATTTGTTTCATTAAAAGAGTACAACTTTAAAGTTGGAAAATTTGAGAAATGTAAAGAGGCTTGGATTATTGATACAATTGTAAGCCGTGAATATTTTTCAGTAAATGTTAATAATGGCGACAAAGTGAAATTGGAAAACAATGTAAAATATATTTTAAAAATTGAAGCAATTGATGGCGATGGTAAAAAAATATCGAGCGATGAATGTTTATTTAAGTTTGTAAATAATTGGAAAAAGCCCGAGGTTGAAATTGGCGATTTGAATTGTAAAGTAAATGTGTATTACAAATTTAAAGATGGAACGGATGAAAAGCCCATGTACAGCACACCTTATGGCATTTATGATGTTTGGTATATAGAAGATGGAAGTGGATTGAAATATCGTATACCATCTAATACATTTAATTCGCCAGTTGATGTAATTACAACAGGCACTATTACAAATGCCACTGCATATTTTAAAATTGCAAAAAATAAATTAGATACTTTAAATGGATATGGTTTAGTAAAACCAACTTACTCCAACTATGTTTTGGTAGGAAATACTTATAAAAAAATAACTGGGCAATTATTTCATGCTTTGTATTTGCTGCCGTTTTCGCCTTATTATGTTTTAACCAATAATTATATTTTTCCAAAGTTTTCAAAAGATATTTCGAAAAACGAAAGTTATGATGGGGGTAAGTTGGTGTATACTTTATACGATTACGATGCTACAATTCGACTACATAAAAAATATTATGTTGGAGGTAAAGAAATAGTAGATGATAATAGTAAGTACTTGGTAAATAAGATGGTGTATGTATTACGCAAAAATTATCCATCGCTTACACCTACTGGCGATGGCGATGGTAGCGGCAATTACGAAAACAAAACCATCAATGGTGTAAATTATTGGATAATAGATAAACATACATCAACCTTAGCAAAAGATTCAAAAGGCAATGACATTGTACAAGTAGAAATGAAAAATTTAATTTGTAATTGGATGCCTGATGATGAATATTGGTTGTATGTAGAAGGCGAACCTTTAAGCTGTTTAACAAAAGGAAAATTTGCACCAGCAGCACCCGTAAATATTTTTCAATTTCATTATCATCGTGAGTTCGATTATTATTTAGTAAGCCCTACACCGCCCAATAGTACTGTAACAGGACGGATGATGTATAAATATGCTGATGATGGCGAAACCGAAACGTACTCATTGGCTTACAAAAATATTAAGATAGTTTCCTATTATGTAATTACACAAAATGGTGCTCAAATGCCCAATAGTATTGTACATAATAAAGCTGATATGGATAATAACTTTAATAATTATGGACAAGACCAATTAGTAAAAGCGCAATTAGGCGATGATTACAATAATCCTACAACAGTAGTAGCTACGGGTACTACAGACCAAAATGGAAATTTTAATATCGAAATTCCATATAGTTTTTTGGTAGGAAAAAACTTTTCATTTAATGGGCAAGGTGGTGAGTTTGGTTGGAATCAAGTTAAACTAAAACACGTTTTACGAATTGTAGTTGATAATAAATATTATTGTTCGCCCGATGAAAATGTAGATCTTATTCCCTTTCAAACTACTAATGTAGGCTCACTTACAGCTTTAGTTAAAAGTTATAAATTAATTGTTTTTGCTAATTCGAGCAATAAAGATATTAATACCACTGCATCTGATAATGGGAAATTAAGCGGCATAAAAGTGAAAGTGGTACGGTATAATCCAAGTTTAATTTACGATAATTATTATGTGCCTTATAATGAAGGTATGCAATATGCCGATCCAAATCCTGATGATAATTTAGGAAAAACAATTTCATTTGATTACACCAATGCAAACGGAAGAGTTGAATTTAAAAGAATGGTAAGGCATGTAAGCTGGAGCCCTTATGATTATTATTATGTAAAAGGCGAAACAGATAATTCATCTATTTACAATTATGAACCAACTGTGGTTGATGATACCAAAAAAGATTTTGGTGGAATGACATCGAAATTAGGCGATAAAATTGCCAACGATATTTATTCAGATTTATTTAATAGCGAATATAAATATGTGCAATACCGAGCTGTATTAAGTATGAACCCTAAAGCACCAAAAATTGCTGGCAGATTGATAAATGCAAATTCGGGCAATAAAGGATTAGGTGGTGCCATGGTACTTTTTACCAAAACATATTCGGGCTTTTATAAGTGGTTAAATAATTCAGAACTTTCGGTAACGGATGATAATGGATATTTTTCTACCGAAAATATTATTCCTGTTTATGTCGCTGGCTCATCGCCTGCTAATCAGCCACAGGTAAGTACTTTAGTAACTAAAGAAGGCTATTGGAATGTAGAAGATAGTAAGTCGTATTTTTTTAAATCCGAACCAGGATTAAAAGCTGGTCAGCAGATTAATTACAAGGATATTCCATTCAAATCAAATGCAGGAATTTTTGTAAAAGTAAAAGATGAAGATGGAAATAATGTTGAATCATTTGCTAGAGTAGGGGATGATATTGATGATAAATATGTAAGCGGTGGTACCTATTATTTATCGGCACCAAGTGGTAAAAATCAAACGCTTTATATTTTGCCACTCGATCCAAAATATTACGCCGATACGATTAATTTACCCGAAGTAAAGGCAGGTTGGAATTTTATTTCGTATACTATAATTATTAAAATCCGAAAACATCGCATCAGTTTTAAAGTACGTGATGCTGATACAAAAAAAGAAATAAGCGGCGCTACGGTTACTTTTGTTGAGTTATCAAACAAGCCACATGGCATTACCGATGCAACAGGTAGAACACCCACGATTGAGTTTTTGAATATTGCCACACATCAGTTTAATGTAAAAATTGAAGCATGGGGTTATAGCACCATTTATAAAACTATTGATGATTATGAAGTAAAAAATGGTAACAATTTTTATGAAGTAAATTTGAAAAAAGGAAAATATGCATGGGGGCATGTAAAGCTTGATGGGCAGCCACTTAGCAATGCTACTGTGTATGTAAAAGGTGGTAATGGAATGCCACTACTTTCAACCAATGCTGACCAAGATGGGTTCTATTTTTTAACAGGAATGCCTGATTATTCGATGTATGGCAATTCGCAAATTATTGTACATGCAAATGCGGCAACAGGTTCAACTACAAAAACTGTTGTAGGCGAATTTAAGGTGATAAAAACAACACCAAGCAAAGATGATTATGAATTAAATTTTGATTTAAAATCTGTAGCCGATGTTGATTTAACGCAGCTTTTAAGCTTTCCAATTGTATTAGAAAAGTATGAACCAAAGCCCAACAACAAAGCAATAATTAGTGGTATTTTTAATTTTGATAACAACAACAATACCTTTAAACCTATGATGGGCAATGATTTAATTGCCTTTGATAATATTGAAGTAGAAACAAAAAGTTATTACAATGCCAAGATGAAAAAAACTTTTTACATCTCGGTTCCTACTGTTGATTCATTTGATTTATCAGTAAAAACATGGAAGATAAAAGCCAACAATGAATTTAATGTAATGCTTTACAATTATGGAAAAAAGAAAATCAGAATGTTTAAAACCGAGGAAACAAATGGAACGCTAAAAGCATTGGCTCGAATAGTTGATAATTCATTTAATGTACCCAGTAGTTATTTACATTTTGATGATGACCAATTTTATTTGTATGCAAATGAAAATGGCAACAAAAATGTTCGTCCTATTTTCTTCACCAACACGAATGTTAAAAATGTAGATTATCATTTAGCCGTTGGCGATAATAAATACAACCCTATTCATTTTCAATATTTAGGTTTTGATGCTACCTCAAATGATGATGCGTATTTAGAAGGCGATAAAATTATTTTACCTGCGGTGTTATCCACTACATTCCCCGAAGGTGGCGGCTTGTATGATATTAAAGCTGGTAAACTTACTTTACACTCTACTTATTTTGAAGCCGTAAAAGGCAACGAACCACTAAGTTTTAATTTCGAAAAATGGACAGTAGTAGTTAAAGATTGGATGTTGGATAATTCGAAAGGTGGCTTTTCATCAACCGATGCCACTTTTAAAACAGGATTGGTGGATGTAAAATGCAATCAATTTATTTTAAAGGCTCATCACTTGCCATACTTCGACGGCTTCGATTTAAACAATCTTACATTGGGCGGTTTATTGCCATTAAATGTAAATAATAGTGCTACAAAGCATATTGGCTACGACTTACAAACGGGTACGGATAATAAACCACATTGGAAATTAAGTTTAATTGGCAATGCAACACCAGCCGCTTCGGTAAATAATATTCCAGGTACAAGTAGTTCGTTAGATATTTTGGCTTTATCATTAATTAGCAATGGCGAAGCAATTGTAACGCTACCCAGCAATGCGCCTTCGCTTTATTATAAATGTGGTGTTAGTTTTAAACCATCTACTTTTTCAATGCCTATCAATTCGCAAGGCATAGCCAATTCATTTGCATTGCAAGGCACAATAAACACGGGCATTCCAAGAACGCAGGATAATGTAAATGCTACTTTAATATTTTCGGGAACGCCGAATAATTTAAAAATGAATTTAGCTCCGCTTAATTTTAGTTTTGAAGGAAAAGGGTTTGTACAATTTAAATCATCTAACAATAATCAATTATTAAGTGATAATGAATTTTCGTTAGAAGGCACTGTTGAAGAGCCTGGCAAGCTAAATCCAATAAAAGTAAAATTGCATCGCAAAGCTAATGAAATAACTATTTCAGAATTTGGTGCACCACAATCAATTGCTTTTGGTGATAAAAATATGAGTAATGTAAAATGCCAAATGAAGGTTTCAAACCAAGATTGGGGCTTACTTGCATTCGAAGGCGATATGAATGGATTTGAAGGAATGGGAAGCGACAAACATTTTAATTTTATTGTGTATGGCGAAATAAAAGCCGAAGGACAGAAATTAAAAATGGATGGAATCAATACGCCATTTGGGCAAATGCAACTCACATTTGATTTACCAAAAGCTCGTATCACAGGTATTTTAAATGTAGATAATATTGATTTTGGAGGCACTTCATTAAATGGGCAAGCCAACTTTTTATTAGATAAAGGCGGTTTTTACATTGCAGCATCGGTGCAGGTTACAACGCCAGCCGTAGGCACATTTAGTGGTGGTGTTTTAATTGGTAAATACAAAGATTATAGTGTACTAACAGACAATGGCGCTGTAAAAACATTAATGGCAAATGCGTATGATAAAAATATGCCCTGCACTTTTCAGCAAGATGGATTAACAGGATTTATGGTAGTGGGCAAACGTGAATTAAAACCCATTCCAGATTTTCATTTGAATTTAGTAGTAGTAGATGTATCGCTTGTAGCAGGCGCTGGTGTTGATGCAAGGGTGTATATGAATTTGGCTGGCAACTTTACTTTTGGTGTTGGCGTATTAGCTTTTGCTCATGTTGATTTGGTTTGCTCATCAATTACTTGTACCGAAATAAGCGGACATGTAGAGGCGCAAGCAAAAGTTACGGCACAATATTCGCCAGGTAATTTTTCGATGGAAGGCTGTGGTAGTGTGTATTTGGGCATTCAAGGCGAACAATGTATTCCTACATTATTGGCAGGTTGCATAAGCCCATGTTTAAGTTTAGGAAAACAATTTGGTGTGGCTTATAAAGTAAATGCAAGTCAAAAAGATGGATTAACACAACATGTTTTATGGGGCGAACAATGCAACGATACAAAAGATTGTCCACCAAAATAAAAGCACAATAACAATTACAGTCTGTTAAACAATAATATTTCTGTGTACCAATGGTTAGTCATCCTGAGCTTGTCGAAGGATTTTTGAATAACCGCTTCATCACAAAATGGTTCGACAAACTCAGCATGACAATGCAATAAAAAACTTTTGAAATAATTCTTAAACATTCTCATAACGATTTTCAATTTTAATATGAAAAAAAGTATCCTTCTTATCATAACAAGTTTTGTTTTACAAATAGCTTTTGCGCAGCAAAAACCAATTGTAAAAAATGCAGCCAACGGCATTTTTATTTTTTGCGGAAAAGATATTCCTGCATCATTGCATTATAAAATTGAAAGAAAAATGGCAGGCGAAAGTGATTTCAATTTTGTTGTCGAAGCTTATTTTCCTAGCAATATCAATGCTTTTAAAGGCAAGTTGATGCAATGGAATGCTACCTGTCCGTTTTACGAACAAGCCACACCCGAAAAAATGGAAAAGGCTTTTGGCTTATTTCAATCTTATAATAACATTGATTCTGTTTTTTATTTTAACAGTGTGCCTTTGTATTTGTATGCAAGCGGAAATGCTTTTTTAGATGTAAATGTAGAAGAGGGTAAATCGTATATTTATAAAATTACTTATGGTAATGAATCAAAAATTGCGGATGCCATTACGTTTAAAAAAGAAGCGTTAAAGGTAAAAGCAAAAATAAATTCTAAAATTATTTTAGGCTCTAATGTGCAATTAAAATGGTTTGTAAAACAAGCCGATAAAAACAATCCACCCCATGTAGCTAAAGCATTTAGAAGCGATAATTTACAAACGCCATTAAAAGAAATAGATGCACTTTGTGGCTTTCAATACAAGCACGATTCGTTATTTGCCATATTGTATGATACCGTGATTGATAAAAGATTTTACTATAGTTATTGCATAAAAATGTTTGATAAATTTGGCAATGAAAGTGTGATGAGTGATACTGTTTCGTTATTAAATATTTTCGAAAATACAGTGCCTGTAATTCATGTGTATGCAAAATCAAATGCAACAAAAAGAGGAATTGATTTGAGTTGGAATTTTAAAAACACACCAGGTGTACGAAGTATTGATATTTATAAAAGCATGAGCTTTGATGAGGGTTTTCAGCTTACTCATTCAGCAAAAGCAACAGATACTTTATTTACAGATGTAGATGTAAAGCCAATTATTTCGTACTATTATTATATTCAAATAAATGGTTTGTTTGAAAAAGGAAATAAAAGTGCTACCGTTTCGGGCATGTTAAAAACAGCCATTGCACCAGCTGCGCCGCAGCATATTAAAGCCATACAAAAAGATAATGGAATTGAATTATCGTGGCAACGACTAGATCCATCTACCCGTGGGTATTATGTTTTTCGTGGATTAAATTATCATCCAACAAGTATGCAACAGGTAAGTGGGTTGTTAATTACAGATTCATTACAAGTTAGTTTTTTAGATACTTCGAATTTGGATGCTGGAAAAATTTATTCGTACTGCATTAAAGCCGTAAGTGTAGATTATACAATTGGTAAAGCCACTGATACTGTAGGTTTGGCATATATGAAGTTAAAAAAAGATGTTGATTTTTCGGCACCTGCATCGGTATGGGTAAAGCAAATTGGAAGTGTAGCAAAAATAGTTTGGCAACGAGATACTACAAACTTAATGATAACTGGATACGAATTATTAAGAAGAGAATTTAAGAATGATGACGAAAGAAAAACAGCCGTATGGAAAGTGTTGGCTGCTACAACAAAATTGAAAAATCATTCTTCATTTATCGATTCAACTATTAAAATTTTAACCACATACGAGTATGCTGTAAAAACAAAATATGCTTGGCAAGTTTCTGAACCTAGTGTGGCTACACAATTTGAAATGGCATACGAAAAACCTACAGCGCCAGCGGCTTTACAGGCTTTTTATACTGGCAATTCAATTTTAATTAGATGGGGGAAAATAGAAACTAAAAATATTAAATCTATTAAAATTTATAGAGCCGAAGATAGTGCAACAGACAAATTAATGAATACCATAAATTCATCCGAAGAATCATTTAATGATAAAAATATTATTGCTGGTAAAGAGTACGATTATTATTTAATTGTAGTAGATACAAATGGCGTTGAAAGTGCTAAAAGTGGGGTGGTAAATATGGTGGCTAAATAATTATTGTTTTACCCACGGAAATAAACTTCGGCTATTGCGCTGAAACAATATATAATCGCCTTGGTTAAGATAAATACTTGCACCAATATTATTTCTATTGCTAATTACTTTCTCCCAATTTGAGTTGTCGTTGCAATCGGTTTTAATAATAAAATAAAAACAACTATCATCTTTTTCTTTATCAAAAACTCTTTTATCTAACCTATAATGTTCGTCAATAAATGCGTAAGAATCAGGGTCTATTTTCCCCAATTTAAGTTCGTTAAATAAAAAAGGAAGTAGAATTTTTTGCCTATCAAGTGTAAGATGTGATGCTGTTACAGTTAAAATATCTTGTCCGCCTATTTTTGTTTGCGGCCATCCTTCTTTTAAAATATAGCTAACAAATTTGTCTTGCAAATTATCTTCATTTAACAAAGCAGAATCAATATGCTTTTCGCCTCTTAAAGTAGCTACACTTCTATTCGATTCCATTGTTTCTTTTTTTTCATAAAAAAGTTCATTGTAAAAATAGTAATCTATAGAATCCTTTGTTTTATCAAATTCATTCTTGTTTAGGTTGTAATAATCATGCTCCAAACTATTTAACGTTAAAGTGTAAGTAAGATTATTTAAGTATCCAAAATCATAAGTTTTGATGAAAAACATTGGCATTCCTGTTTCCACGGCTTTTTTCAAAAAGTAAAATGATTGTTGAGTGTCTTGTTTTATTTCGAAACACTTTGCCATGTACCAATAATCATCTCTAAAAACATAGGTTACATTTTTAAAAGCCGAATTGAATAAAAGAATTGAAGAATCTATTTCATTTTTGTAAAAATGAAATTTTGCCTTTGATGTTATTTTGAAATAAGAATCAACATAATTGTTGTTTTGTGAAAAAACATTTAGTTGAAAACTAAGCCCAAGTAGGGTAATAAGAAAAATAGATTTGTTCATTTTTTTCGCCAAGATGAGTATCCTTACACATCTCGAATTGTTTCAATAAAAGTAGTTCAAGCAATTTAATTTCACAAGCACTTTTTACTTTTCAAAAATATATTTGTTAGTAAAATTAATGGGGGAGTGAAGGCACTAACTATGGCGGAACTGTTATTTATTCAAGTTTAAATTTTTTAGTTCTCCGTTCGGGGTAATCAACATATATTCTTTTGTTGTAGCTGTTTCTTTCTTTTCAAGATTAACTGTCAGTTTGATTTCATACATAACTTGAATTACAGGTTCAAGTATTGTAGGA
>JBEEMV010000021.1:0-26018 GCA_041192505.1 Bacteroidota bacterium | reverse complement strand
TGTGTTGGTAAAATCGGGCACCCCATTTATTGAAGTGGCTGATGAAGGCGCGTTCTATGGACCAAAAATTGATGTGCAAATTTGGAGTACAATTGGTAGAGAATTTACTTTGGCTACCAATCAAGTAGATTTTGCACAAGGCAAAAGATTTGATTTAGAATTTACAACCAGCGATAATTCAACTGATGTTCCATTAATCATACATCGTGCGCCATTAGGCACTCACGAGCGATTTATCGGATTTTTGATTGAACATTATGCAGGTAATTTTCCAACTTGGTTGGCACCTAATCAATGTTCAATTTTACCTATCAGTGATAAATTTATTGATTACGCAAAAGAAGTAGAAGCGAAATTGAAACAACATAAAATTCGTTGCACAGTAGATGAACGCAGCGAAAAAATTGGTAAAAAAATTCGTGATGCAGAAATCAGTCGCACACCATATATGTTGGTGATTGGTGAAAAAGAAATTGCTGCAAATGCAGTAGCTGTGCGTAAAAAAGGCAAAGGCGATTTGGGAATTATTGCGGTGGATGAATTGGTAAAACAAATTAGAAAAGAGATAGAAGAAAGGATGGGATAAAATTTTATGTTTCGTAAATTATTAATCATATTGTTTTTGGTTTAAGCACTATGATTGATGTTTTAAAAAAATGAACTAAAACAAATGGCATGATGGTTGCCTAAAAAGAAAAAACATTTACTTTTATAAAATTATTAAACAATCTAAAACCACATTTACATTATGTCGATGATGAAAGAATTTAAAGAGTTTGCCATGAAAGGCAATTTAGTTGATATGGCTATTGCCGTAATTATGGCTGGCGCTTTTGGTAAAGTTACCAGTGCATTTATTGATGGTATGGTTATGCCTACTGTTGGTATGCTTACTGGTGGTACCGATTTTAACGACAAAGTTGTAACACTTAAAGCAGCAGTAACTGAAGTAAAAGATACCGCTGGCGCTGTAATTACAAAAGCAGAACCATCTGTAGTAATTAAATATGGTACATTCATTACTGTAACTATCGAGTTTATCATTATTGCATTTGTAATGTTTATGATAATAAAAGCGATTAACAAAATGAAAAAAGCAGAAGAAGCTGCTCCTTCAGCACCTGCTGTCCCATCTGCAACCGAACAATTATTAACGGAAATAAGAGATTCATTAAAAAAATAATTTAACCACTTAAAAAGTCTATCAAACAGGATTAGTTTGATAGACTTTTTTATATCCAAAAATCAGAAACTAAAATATATACAATGAAAAAAATTACATTACTTTTTATTTCAACAATAGTATTTTCATCGGCATTTGCCGTAAAACCATTGCCAGTAGAACCACCTGCAAAAAAATGGGAAAAAGGTGGCACTTTTAATTTGAATTTTTCAGAAACTGGTTATCAAAATTGGGCTACTGTAACTGATGATGTGGTGACTATAAACAGCTTGTTAAGTGTATTTGCTAAATACAAAAAAGGAAAATTAAACTGGGAAAACTATGGTGATTTTGCATATGCTCAATCTCGATTAAGTTCAATAGGTTCATTCAGAAAAAGCGATGACAGAATGGATGTAACTTCAAAAATGGGTTATGCTGCATCAACCAAATTATTTTACACATTGCTTTTTAACTTTAAAAGCCAATTTGCACCTGGTTACACTTATGGAAGTGCATTAGATAAAACAGGTACAAGAAACAGCGATTTCTTATTACCTGCCAAAATAGAATTATCATTAGGGTTAGATTATAAACCTACTAATTACTTTTCCATTTTCTTTTCGCCATTAGCAAACAGAATTGTGTATTGCAATACGCATGATTCATCATTATTAGCTACTTATTTAAAAGTACGACCGCAGGATATTGATAAAAACACAGGCAAAAGACAAGGTGGTGCTATTAATTACCGTTATGAATTTGGTTCATCATTAAAAATGTTGTTTCAAAAAGATGTGATGAAAAATGTAAACGTAAAAACCCGATTAGAGTTTTTTACTGATTATTTAGATAACCAACATAATGTAGATGTATTTGGCGATTTAATTATTTCAATGAAAGTAAATAAATACATCAATGCTTCGGTAGGTGCTACAGTTATTTACGATAACGATGTGGCGGTACCAACTGGTAAAACTTATGATGCCGCAACTCATACTACTACTTATATGAGTGCTGGCCCTAGAACTCAATTTAGGCATACAATAGGTGTAGGATTAGCTTATAAATTTTAATAAAAAATGCTCAACAAAAAGCCCCGATAGAAATTCTATCGGGGCTTTTTTATTTTATAATTTTTTTAGTTACAGTGCATTAAAAGCCATTATACCACCTTCTAAATTTTTAACATTTGTAAACCCTGCTGATAATAAAAATTGCTGTGCTGCTGCACTTCTACCACCCGATTTGCATTGCATTATTACTTCGGCATTTTTTAAATGTTCTAATTCTTCCATATTAGCTGGCAATGTTCCTAATGGAATATTTACTGCCGTAGGAATATTTGTTTCTTCGTATTCATACACTTCTCTAACATCAATAATGTTCAATTTTTCGCCATTGCTTAATCTTTGTTTTACCTCAGTTGCTGTAATTGTCATAAATTATTCTTTTATAAATTTAGTAGTAATTGTTTTTCCGTTGGTATAATTTAATGCTTTAATAAAATAAATACCTGCTTCTAATTTTTCAATATCAATAGTGTTGCTGGTAGAATGAGTATTGTTATTTAGCACAAAAATTTCTCTGCCCATTATATCATATATTTTCACTTCATCAATTATTTCGCTATTAGTTTGTAAAGTGATGGCGGTTATAGCTGGATTAGGATACAGTTTATAATCTTGTAT
This sequence comes from Bacteroidota bacterium, assembly GCA_041192505.1. GTDB lineage: Bacteria > Bacteroidota > Bacteroidia > Chitinophagales > CAIODY01 > CAIODY01. The sequence continues at coordinate 23,165 of JBEEMV010000021.1, read as the reverse complement.
TTGATTAGCTGCCACATCATTTATAAAAGTTCCTATTGGCACACAGCTACCAAATAATGGGCGCATCATTAAAGCACCATTGATAATAGATGGAAACCACCCTAAGCCTGTATTCACATATAAATGCGTATGTGCATCATCGTTTACATCAAAGCCAATATTCAAATAATCAGATTGCAATTGTGTAAACCCAATATAAAATTTGCCCGAAGGAAGTATTTGCACAGTATCTAAAGGGTAGGTAGCCCAGCCATTTGTACTATCTACATATATTGGTTTTAAGAATGTTTCTTTTTGAATTTGCATATCTGAAACACCATTCGGAATATCTATCGAACTCCAAACCATTAAATCGAAAAGTTTTGAACTTACATCAGCATTCATGTGAGCAAAATGAATTTGAATGGCTTTTAAAGTATCCGTAATATTTAATGTAAACTCGTAAGCTAATTTTGCATCGCTACCTAATACACCATAAACTTTTTCGGCTGTGCCATCATCGTAAGCTAAGTAATTAGAAAATTTTAATAGATAATTAAATGTATCATTTTGATTATTTTCGCCATTTGGTGGTTTAAAACTAAACTTTTCTTTAACAATGCTATTTCTACAACCCACTTGGGTAAGCGTATCAGGAATTGTATAAATGGGCGAATAGCTGGGTTGCGGCGCTACAAACGAATTAGCATTTACATTATTCGATAATGAATTATATTTTTTTATCGTATCGCCCGATATGCCATCATATACATTGCAACGATAATCTAAATTGCCACTCACATTCCAATTATTAAAAATTTCGCATTTAAAACTGCTTGCCATTTCAGCACTTTTATTTGGCTTAAACTGTTTAAAAGGCATCGAAAAATAATTTAGTAATGGGCTTGTAGGTATATTCGAAAAAGAGAAATCGCTGGTGGCATCATTATAAGTTCTCGATTTATTTAATTTCACATAATCTATATTCCAATGATCATTATTACCACTAATGGTGGCTATGTTTCTAAATCTAAATTGAAATAATGAATCAAAAAAAAGTGAATCGGTAAGGGGTAAAATAATGTACGAAAAATAAGCTGGTAAGGGATCGGAAGTAAAACCATCTACACCCCAAATTTTTATCCAATTACTATTCTTATTTTTAAATTCTAATACTAATGAATCGCCAATATCTGGGTAATCGCCATGTCCTTCGGGTTGATAAAAAAAACTAAAAAATACAGAATCATTGGGGAATAAATTAAACAAATTAATATGCTGTGATGAAAGTGTATCGGCGCCGCCAAATGCAAATGGCACATAGGTATATGCTTTGCCACTATCTGCCAATCCATCTAATGTAACACAGCCATATGAAGGCGGATTGATGGGATAATTATTGTTTACTAATGCGCCAGAATTTATCCAAAGTGAGTCATTCGGATTCATATCAAATGAAGAAAATGGATAATTTTTGCTTTGAATAAAATCATCGAAAAATGGAAGCTTTAATGGTTTTTTATACGTTGATTTTGCTTTTCCTTTTTGTGTGATTGATGCAGTACTGGGTTTTATCCATCTAATGCCTTTTACTTGTGCATCATTGCTTAATATTTCTTGAGCAAACAGATGATTGCCAAGTAAAAATAAAAAAATAAATAATAAGGGTACGAAAGTTTTCAAAGCGTTATTAAAGTTTTATTGCACATCAATAGTTGAGCCTACGCCAGTTTTAATATGAGTATGCAAACTATCTAATCGAATTTTATCCGAATTTAAAGTAAGCCATATATCAACACTTTGCCCCATATGTATCATAACTGGATTATCCAATTCATCATATACATCGGGCGACTGGCGATAAATAAACGCTGATGTTGAATCATTTATTGCATCCATATCATAAATAATTGAACCAATTGAAATATGACTTTCATTTAAAATAATTTTTGCCTCTTCTAACGACATGCCTGCCAAACTGGGTACTGGCATTTCTTCTGAGCCCAATCCATTAGCAACTATTAAATTTACATAACTACCTTTTCGTAATTTCATACCAGCTTCCATTTGTTGTCCGTTCAATTCGGCATACAACACAGCATTACTGGCATAATCGGGCTTATAAATTACTTTACCAAAATTCAATCCATTGGTTTTTAAAATCATCATGGCTTGTCGTAAAGAAGCATCTTTTACATTTGGCATTTTAATAAATGGTGGCGAAAATACTTGAATTGAAACGTAAATTTTTCTACCCGGTTTTACTGGTGTACCCGATTTTGGATCTTGTTCTAAAATCATTCCAGGCTTTGTGCCTAATACAAAAGTGCTATCCATTATTTCAACATCCAACCCCCGTTCATCTAATAATGCACGGGCTTTGTTTAGCTGCAAACCCTTTATTACAGGTACATTTACAGCCATACCATGTTCAGTAATCCAACCCAAACTGATTAATAAAAACCAAATCAAAATAAAGCTTATAACAATTGCAATGGCTACCTGATACCACAAATATTTTGATTTTATAAATTGAAATAAATTCACAATTGATTTTACTTTTTAGAATAATTAAGTGGCTGCAATTTACAATTGTTTTTAAAATTGCGTATTGAATTGATTTGAACAATATCAACATGTAAACATTTACAAATAGCAGAAAATTTGCAAAAAAAATAGTTGAATAACTATTCTGAAAAAATGATTAAAAAATATCGCAAGGTGCTTTTCTGTTGATTACCTTTTTTTGAGGTTTACCTGTACTATACAATATGCCTAATTCTGGTCCACCCCGATAATTGCTTACACTTTTTAAACCCGAAAAATTTAAATCGTAGCAAAGCCCTACTCTGGTTTTTTTATACCTAATGCCAATTGATGGCATTATACCATCAAAGTTTTTATTGCCTGCCGATACCCTGCCTTGAGCACCAAAAAACAATAATGCATCTTCGTATTTATAAGCTATTACTGCGCCCACATTAAATTCCTGCCCCTGCGATTGGGTTTGAAATTGCAATACTGGGCGAATGGTTAGTTTTAAATTTGCCACATAATCAGCAGCTAAATACAAATTATATCTTGTGCCAAGATGTTGTTTTGGCCCTAAGTATAAAAATGTTTCAGTAGGCGATATTAAATGATTAAAAGCCAAGCCACCATAACCTTTCCAACGTGGGTTTTCAAATGTATGTTGAAACGAAACCCCAATATTCATATCGGGATAAATTAATGTAGATTTATTGAAATTTTCCTTTGAAGACAAGCTTGGATCAAATGAATTAGTAGCATAGTTATATTGATTATTTACCAATACTTTGCTATAATCAATTCGTTTTTGGGTAAAGCCTAATTGAGCACCAAAGCTTAATTTGTCGCCTGTTTTTAGCATCATATGGTAAGCCCCCGAAAGCAAAACTGAAAGGTTTACTAATCTGCCCACACCCGATTCATCATAATACATTTGTATGCCACCGCCCCAAAAATTATGTTGTTCGTTGCTGCTTGGTTTTATATCAATATCGTATTTTGTTGGTCTGAAATTATGATCGTAAGCTATACCAATAGTTCTAAATGGTTCATTTGAAACTTTATACCATTGGCTTCTATATACGCCCGAAATTCTATCTACTTCGCTAAAATTGCCCGTTAATGCAGGGTTTTGTAATACTGGCGTTAAATAATATTGCGAAAAATGAATATCCTGTGCCTTTACATGAAAGGATACAATCAAAAATAAGATGGTATATATTTTCTTCACAGTTTTTATTTTAAATAAATTAAGTGCTGCAAATATAAATATTTTATTGTGGTTTAAAATAAAATTTATTGTCGTCAATAATGCAATAAGGCGGCTCGAATGGTGGAAAATAAGTAGCCCTTATATGTCGTTCAATTTTTTCTTTGCTCCAAGCTAAATCTATTTTTTTAATTTCATTTATTTCGTTTCGTAAATGAAAATTATTTTTTCTTTTAGTAAAAGATTCTTGTGCAGTAAGCGTATAATTTCCTTTTATTATCAATGGTAATGAAGTTTTAAAAAGTTGAATAGAACGTTTTTCGGTTTCATCGTACAACTCTTTTACAAAGCAATTTTGTTTTATCTTAAATCTATCTTCAAATACAATATCGCCATTATCAATACCACTTTCAAGCTGATGAATAGTGGTGCCAAATTCTTTGGCTTTATCAATAATAGCAAATGAAAATTGATTACAACCACGATAATCGGGCAATGGAGCCATGTGTAAGTTTAAAGCTATTTGTGTAGCCTTTTCAATATGTTTTGGTTTTAAAATTTGATGATATTGAACAGAATATAAAATATCACAATTGGGCATTGCATCAAGCGATGAAATGATTTTTATTTTATTTTCTTTAGCTAATTGTAGTACACTTAAGCTTTTATTCAACTTTATAATAGACTTCTTCAAAAAATGCTTGTTAACTACCTCATCTTTATCTTCTCCTACAGAGAAGAATGGTATTTTTCGAAGAAGGCTATTATCATTACTTAATACACCAATAATTTTATAATTAAGCTTTTGTTGATTAGCAATTAAATGCGCCAAACAATTATAACCAATAGGTTTTGAGCCAAGAAATATTATTTTTTTAGTTTCAGTTTTCATTGCTTTATTATTTCGCTAACTTTTTGCCGAGATGAGTGTCGGCACTCATCTCTAAATTGTTTCACTACAAAGTAATTTAAAAATAATTTCATAAGCACTTTTTATTTCAATAAAGTATATTTGATGGTTGAATTTTAGCATAAAATAACTCAGTGGTGAGTGGGGACACTCATCTCGGCGCCAGCTTCGCAACAATAGCTTAAAGCTTATGGCGCCGAATAGCAGGGTTTAATTTAATTGCCCCGTTTAGCATTATATTTTTTTTCTTTTAAAAGCATACAAATTTTATCTCTAAAATCGCCCTGAATAATTATTTCGCCATCTTTTACCGAGCCACCAGTGCCACATTTTGTTTTTAATAATTTACCTAATTCATTCATTTCATCATCGGTGCCTTTAAAGTTTAAAACCACCGTTACGGCCTTGCCTGCACGGTGTTTGGTTTCTAATCTTACTATTAAGTTTTGCTTAGTATCTTCGGCACTTTCGGGCGAAGCCAAATGAGCCAACATAGCAAATTGTTCATTCATAAATTCTTTATTGGTTGAATATACCAATCCACCGCTATCGTTGTTTTTAGTCTTTTTCATGTTATTCCGTTTGGTAACACTTTTAATCTATTTATCTTAAAAAATTTCAATCAATAATTACATATTCATAATTACTATAATTGAGCCTACGGATATTAATATCCAAAGCAATACGCCCAATACCAAAGGTTTTGCGCCTACATTTTTAATGGCAGTACGGCTTAAGCCTGCGCCTATTAATAATAAAGTAATGGTTAATCCTTTTTTAGCAATTAATACGATGATTGAATTTACAGCATGCAAAACAGGGAAAAATGTATTAACCAACATAGCAGCTACAAACAATAAAATAAACCAAGGTATTTTAATTTTATTTTTTTGTTGGCGATAAATAAAAGCCACTACAATTGATAACGGAATAATCCATAAAGCTCTTTCTAATTTTACAGTAGTAGCAATTTTTAATGCTTCGGCGCCATATTGCGAAGCCGTACCTACTACCGAACTGGTATCATGAATGGCAATGGCAACCCACAAACCAAATTGCGGTTGGGTTAAATTAAAATAATGGCCCACGAATGGAAAAATTAAAAGCGCCAACGAATTTAAAATAAACACAGTGCCTAATGAAATACTAATTTCATCTTCTTTTGCTTCAATAATGGGTGCTACGGCTGCAATAGCGCTGCCACCACAAATAGCTGTGCCCGATGAAATTAATAAACTAGTTTTTTGATTCATTTTAAATATTTTGCCCACTATTAAGCCTACTATGATAGTAATTGAAATAGAAATAGCTGTAAATACAAAACCTTGTTTGCCAGCTTTTGCAGCTTCATAAACATTCATTCCAAAACCCAAGCCTACTACCGATATTTGCAACAAATATTTAGTGGCTTTGCTATTATATTTTTGAAACGGATGACCAATAGTTTGCGATATAGCAAACCCTATCAATAATGCTAACGGCGGATTAACCCAAGGTGTGGCGCAACTTAAAACAGCTACAATAAAAATTATTTTGGTAAATAATTCATGTTTATAAAATGGTTGTGTCATCAAAATAATTATTTAATAGTTGGGTGTGGTGTCATGTCAACATTTTTATCAAACATTACTTTATAAGTAATTAAAGTTTTTATTTTTTTAGCATTTAAGCTTTCGCAAATGGCAATCATTTTAGGGTTAAATGAACCAATCCAATTCATTTCCATATCGGTATATTTATTTTGCTTTTGAATTACAGCCTCAGCAGCTTTAATAATTGCCCCCTCTACTCCCCTAGCCTGAAACTCGGGTATAACGCCAAATACAACACCATAGCATTTTGAAACAGTGTTAGAAAATTTTAATAAATAAATAAATTTCAATTTTTCGAACCAACCAAATTTACCATTTAGTTTTTTTACTGCTTGGTTTATTTCGGGTAGCATAATAAAAAATGAAATGGGTGTTTCGTTATAAAATCCAAACCAAATAAGTTTTGGATCCATAATAGGTTTTATTGTTTTTAAAATCTTTTTAGCCGATTCTAAAGCCATTGGTTTAAAGCCATGATGCCCACCCCACGATGCATTATATATTTCATGAAAGTAAGTAGCATATTTATCCATTTCGTTCTTCTTTAAATACTCAAATCGGTAGGCTTTTTCTTTACCAATTCGCTCAGCTTTTTCGCCAAATTTTTCGGGTACAGGTTGGTCTACATCGTATCTAAAAACATATTGTTCGTAGTAAGTACCAAATCCATAATTGGTAAATAGTGTTGGGTAATAAGTAGGATTATAATTCATACCATAAGTAGGGTGTGTAAATCCATCCACCAATAAGCCCCACCATTTATCTCTATCGCCAAAATTTATAGGGCCTTCCATAGCTTCCATACCTTTATTACTAAGCCATGTTTTTGCTGTATCAAATAATGTATCGGCTGCTAATTGATGATTTATACATTCGAAAAAACCTACGCCACCTGTTTTAGAATCTTTGGCTGTTCGTTCGTTAATAAAAGCTGCAATTCGGCCAATAGTAATGTTTTCATCGTTTTTCAAAATCCATCTGGTGCATTCGCCATGACGAAAAAATTTGTTTTTATTTTCATCAAATATATTTTCTACATCATGGTTCCATGGGCGAACATATACATCATCGCCTTTGTATAATGATACAGGAAATTCAATAAATTCTTTTGCTGTTTGCTTATCTTTTATTTCTATTAATTTCATTTCAAATTACTTTTTATTGTACCGATATTTTATCTGCTATTGATTTTGCTTTCTTCCGCAATTCATTCATATCTGCATCAATTGCATCGTAGGCTAATGCCACACCCATTCTTCTATATTTTCGAGTAGTAGGTTTACCAAAAATTTTAACATCGGATTTAGTAATGGCTAATGCCTCATCAATGCCTACATATTTTGGAACTGATACTTCATCTTCTGTAGCTAAAATAACAGCACTACAACCCGATTTTAATAATTCGATAGATGGAATTGGCAAGCCTAAAATAGTACGAGCATGTAATTCAAATTGATTTAAATTTTGTGTGCCAGCTAATGTAACCATGCCCGTATCATGTGGCCTTGGTGATAGTTCGCTAAAATAAACACCATTTGCAGTTAAAAAAAATTCGACACCCCAAATGCCTGCACCGCTTAATGCCGCTGTTACTTTAGCAGCCATGTTTTTAGCTTCGGTTAAATCATTTTCAGAAATGGCACATGGTTGCCAACTTTCTTGATAATCGCCACGTTCTTGCCTATGCCCAATTGGTGCACAGAACAATGTTTCGCCGTTTTGTTGGGTTACAGTAAGCAAAGTAATTTCAGATAAAAATGGAATAAATTCTTCTACTATTACTTCCATTAAATCGCCTCTACTACCGCTGCATGCATACTTCCATGCAGTGCTTATATCACTAATAGATTTTACAACCGATTGTCCTTTACCACTCGACGACATTAAGGGCTTAACCACACATGGCAATCCAATAGTTGCCACGGCATGACTAAAGTTGTGTAAATCAGTAGCATACTGATATTTGGCAGTTCTTAAGCCCAATTGTTTGGAAGCTAAATCACGAATTAATTTTCTATTCATGGTATAATTAGCAGCCTTTGCACTGGGTACTACTTGAATATTTTGTTTTTCGTAATCATAAAATCTTTCGGTTCTAATAGCTTCAATTTCGGGTACAATAATATCGGGTAAATGTTTGCCAACCACTCTATCCAATTCATCAGCATTTAGCATATCTATCACCTCGTATTCGTCTGCCACCTGCATGGCTGGTGCATTTGCATAATTATCTACAGCTATTACATATTGTCCTAATCGCTTCAAAGCTATTACTACTTCTTTTCCTAATTCGCCACTACCAAGCAGCAATATTTTTTTATTCATTGTAAGAAATTATGTTGCAAAATATATGTTCCGAAAATCATTTTACCCAAAAATCTATGACAGTAAAATATTTAAAATAAATACTGATTTTATTTTTTGTCTTTTCCACCAAACACCGAAAAGTGAACGTATCGTTTAGGGTTTGCTTTTAAATCAATCATTAATTTATCTAAATTTTCAGATGATGATTTTAAATTCAAATACAATTTATCATCGTTAACCAACATACCCAATGAACCATTGCCCGATTTTATTTTGTTTAAAACCGTTGATAAATCAGCAATTGTAGCATTTGTGTTTTCGATGGTTTGTTTCAAATTGCTTTTGGCTACATCATCCGTTATTTTATCAATATTGGCTAAAGCATGCGTTATAGATGTATTATTGTTTTTTAAATTGGTAGTAATGGCATCTACATTTTTCAAAATATTATCTAACCTTTCCGATTCAGAAGCCATCAACCCATTTACTTTTTCGGTAGTTTGACGTAGGTTGTGAATCATCATTTGAATATCAGCTAACGAATTTTGTAACCCTGTTTTTCCGCCATTATCCAACATGCTTCTTAACTGCGTAAGAATAGAATCAATAGTACCAGCCACAGCCACAGCCTTTTGTTTGATGGGTTCCATCTGCTCGGTAAATTGATTTAAAATAGATGAATTGCTTTCGCCCATTAATGTATCGCCATCAACCGCTAATGCACTGCCATTAATGGTTTCAAGTTTAATTACGGTGGTGCTTAATGGCACACTGTTTATTTTAAAAACACTATTTTTAAATACTTGAATATTTTTATCAATATCCACCACAGCCATAATCTGATTGTTTCTTTGTGGTAAAATTTTTAACGAAACTACTTTACCTACTTTAAATCCATTCAGTTGTACTTCGTTTGCAACGCCCAATCCATCTACATTTTTATAAAAAATATAAAATCGCTGACTGCTCGAAAACAAATCGCTGCTTTTTAAAAAGCCATAGCCAAAAAAAAGAATTACAAGCGTAGCTACTCCAAAAATTCCAATTTTTATTTCGTTTGATATTTTCACTTTGTAAAAAATTATTGAGGGTGTAAAGTTATTTAAACAATCCTTTTAAAGCACCTTTTGCTTTATTTTTTGCATCTTCTTTTACCTTATCTGCTGCTGCTTTAGCTTTAGTTTCGGCTTCGTTTTTTATTCTATCTGCTTCGGCTTTTGCCTTGGCTTCTACTTCGGCTTTGGTTTTATTAGCAGCATCCATGGCTTGTTGTTTTGCCTTGTCTGTTTCTGCTTTTATTTTTGCTTCTGCATCGGCTTTAGCTTTTGCCAATTCTTCTTTGGCTTTAGCTTCGGCTGCATCTTTCAAATCGTTGGCTTTACCTTTTAATGCATCTTTCAGCCCTGTTTTTACAATTGGGTTTATCATTGTGCCGCCCAATAACACATCAAATTTAACTCTATCAGTTGATGAAAAATTTGCTCCTTTGCTATTTGCCAATCCTATAGCTTGGTCGATAGCTGCACCAGCGGCTGCACCCAACATTTTTCGTGGCATATCCATTTTAATTACATAATCAATTTTTTGATCGAGCGATTGGCTGCCCGAAATATTCATCACCAAATCGTTGCTCTTAATATTAAATGGTTTTACTTCAATTTTTCCGTTATGAATTTCGAACCAAGTTTTTAAATCTTTAATCGGAAACTCTTTGTATTGGGTCATTTGCAAAGCTTCAACAATTTTTTGAATGGGTTTGAAATTGCTAATTGAACCACTAAAAATCGAAAAATATCCACTACCATTTATGGTTGATAAATCGGGCGACATATCAGCTAACATTTTTCCTGTCATGGTTAAATTGGTAGTGAATTTCCCTTTTGTAAATTCAGCAAATGGTGCAATTTTTTTAACTGTATTAAATGTTTTAAATGAGCTTTGAATATCAAAATCTTTAATGTCGTAAGTTAAATCAATATCGGGCATTACTGTATTTTTAGTTGAATAGCCACCGCTCATCACCATTGAACCACCAAGCATTTCAGCTTTTAAATTTTGTAATTGCATTTTTTCATCTTTCACACTTACACCACCATTTACATTTTTCATATCCATTTTATCATAATGAATTTTCTTCACATCGCTGTTCATCACAAAATCAATATTGTTTGGTACTTTAAAAATTGAATTAGTGGTTGCAGCAGTTTTATTTTTTTGTGTTGTATCGGCTGGCGTCATCCATTCATCCACATTCAAATAATCCATTTGCAAATTTAATTTACCACTCAATGTTTGATTAGTTAATACATAACCAATCACGTTTTCAAGGCTTCCGTTGGCTTTAATATTGCTTTCACTTAGTTTACAATCAAAGCTTTTTAAATCAACATTTTTTGGGTTGAAATGCATATTCATATCTCTCAACAAAACACCTTTTGCAAAATCTTTAGAAGCGTATTCTACATTTTTCAACAACATATTTCCATCAGCATAAAAATTTTCGTAGTGTTTTTCTTGTACTGCTTTCAAACTTCCTTTAGCTGTTAAATCCATATCCATCAAGCCACTCAACTTGGTTACACCTTCCATCGGCATCATTTTATTCATTTCGCCCAAGTCTAATTTTCCTTTGGCTTTCATATCCAAATTCATGGCAGTAGTTGGTTGTGTGAGCAACAAACTCAAATCAAAAGGCGCAGTTCCCATTTCGAAATGACAAGCAGGAATTTTGATAATTGCATTCGCCACATTGCCATCAGGGCAGTTTACATTCAAATTCAAATTGATGTTATTAATCGCTTTTGGTAAAGATGGATATTGCACCATTCCGTTTTTACAAATTAAGGTAACATCATAAGCTGGCATTTTTGTATCGTTATAAGTTCCTTTTACAAAACCATTAAAAGCCATGCTACCTGCGGTTTTAATATTGTTATAATCTTTAGTAAATGCACCTGGAACTAAAGAGAAGATATTTTTAAAATCAGTTTGTTTGCTGCCAAATTTTATATCCATATCAATATCATCTTTTGGCATGGCTAACCAACCTTCAAATGCCATTGTTAAAGCATTTAGCGTCAATTCGTTATCTTTAAAAGTGTATTTGCTGTTTTTTGCATCAATATCAAAAGTGGCTTTGTAGCTGGTTTTTACTTTAGTTAAGTAATTCATTCCTTCAAAATTATAAGTCAATTGTTCTATTTCGGTTTGTGTAACCAATGTAAATAAATCGCTTGTAAAATCGCCGCTACCTTCATGATTCAACCCCACCAATTTTGCTGATTGTTTTAAGGTTGCATCATCCCAAATAATATATCCATTTTCAATAGCATATTTTTTTAATGAAAAATGAAAGGGTTTGCTTTCTTCGGTTGCTGAAGTTGATTTTGAAGAATCAGGTTTTGTAATGTCATAATTCGCTTTGCCATTGGCTAATACTTTTGCAAAAATTCGTGGGCTACGCAAGTAAATTGCATTTACTGAATAGTTGCTGCCTTTTACTACATCAAATAAATTAATTGCAGTTTCAAATTGTTTGATGCTGCATAAAGTATCATCTTTAAAATCGTTGATACCCACTACACTCAAGTCATTCAAGGTAAAAGTTAAGTTAGGAAAATGTTTCCAAACACTTACATCAAAATCACCAAAATCAACTTTGGCATTTACATTTTCGTTGATGGTTGTTTTTACTTTGGCTACTATTTTATCTTTAAATAAAAATGGAACAACCGAAATTGCTGCTATTAAAACTACTACTACAATACCCGAAATGATGAAGAATTTTTTCATGTACAAATTTAAAAATGTGATTTGAGGTGCAAAAGTAACAAATCAAAACGTAAACAATTTGTAAAGAACGATTTTGATGGATGGTAATTGTAATAATTTATTTAAAATATCAACTACTATTTAATACTTTTAATGTGGGTTAAAAATCAGATTCAACGTTAAACATATACGTTGGTTGATTGGCTTGGCTTCAAACTTGCCAGCAAGGGCATTAAACATTAAAATATAAAATGAACAACACCACTAATCATGATGACCGTTTTGCAAAGATGACATTTGCTTCGGTATATCCACATTATGTTGCAAAAGTGGAAAAGAAAGGCAGAACGAAAGAAGAATTGCGTCAGGTAATTGAATGGCTTACAGGTTTTGATGAAAAGAAGCTACAGGAATTGATTGATGAAAAAATAACTTTTGACGCATTTTTTCAAAAGGCAACATTAAACCCAAATGCACATCTCATCACTGGTATAATATGCGGTTATAGAGTGGAGGAAATACAAAATCGGTTAACACAAAAAGTAAGATATTTAGACAAGTTGGTGGACGAATTGGCGAAAGGAAAAAAGATGGAGAAAATTTTACGAAGTTTATAAAATGCTGGGTGCTATACAAAAAACGAACTGATAAAACCCAACGAAATAACTACTACCAAAAACATAATAAAATGGCAAAGCAGAAAATTAACATGAACAACGAAGTAACACAATTTTTGAACGACCTGAACCATCCATTCAGAAACGAGATTGAAGAATTACGCTTAACCATTTTAAGTGCAAATAGCAACTTAACAGAGAATATAAAATGGAACGGCCCCAATTACTGTTTTGATGATAATGACCGAATAACCATGAGAATAAATCCGCCAAAACAAGTGCAGTTAATTTTTCATCGTGGAGCAAAAGTTAAAGTGCAGCCCAAAGAAAAACTTATAAAAGATGAAGCTGGGCTTTTGATTTGGAAAGAAAATGACAGAGCTGTAGCCACATTTAAAAACATGACGGAGATTCAAAACAACAAATCGAACTTGATGACAATAGTTGAAAACTGGATTAATGCCGCAAAATAAAATGAACCATTTGCATACAGAAACAGAAATACATAAAATTGAAGAAATTAAAAAAAGAAAACTTCATACGGATTCGTAGCAAATTTCTTCTACATAATTAATTACTTTTGCCACAATGAAAATTAAAAATTACATAGCAACACTTTTGGCAACTTACCTATTTGCCTTAATGCTATTGCCATGTAACAACACTTGCTGCTTAGATGAACACGAAACCCCAACCACTACTCAAGCAACACAAAACCACCACGAAACAGATACCGACATTTGTAGCCCATTTTGTTTTTGCAGTTGTTGTGCCACAGCTATCATAGCTTTGCATAATCCCGATTTCAATTTCGTTCCTCATTATTCGTTGCAAACTTTTTCATTGCTTGAACAAGTGTTTCTTTCAAAAAAACATGCTACCATTTGGCAACCGCCAAAACTTGGTTAATATTTTCAATTAATCAGAATTATTTTCTGTGGTGCTAACGTACCACAAGCATTCATTTATTTAACATTAACTAATTAAGCAATGACAAAAAAAATCATTTGGCTGCTTTGTGCAGCATTTAATATAACAACCGTATTTGGGCAAAATACTTTTAAAGCCATCATAAAAGATAGCGAAAGCAAAGAAACTTTGATTGGCGCAACTGCATTATTAAAAGGCACTACAAACGGTGCAAGTGCTGATGCAAATGGAATATTAGAAATCAAAAACATTGCAACCGGAAAACAAACAATTGTGTTTAGCTATTTAGGTTTTGAAAAATTAGAAAAAGAATTTGACTTTCCTATTTCATCAACCCAATTAATAGAAATTGAAATGCAACAAGATGGAACAGAATTAGATGAAATAGTTGTACAAACAACCCGAAGCACAAGAACAATACAAAACATACCAACAAGAGTTGAAGCCATTGAATTGGAAGAAATAGATGAAAAAACCAATATGCGACCTGCAAATGTATCCATGCTATTGCACGAAAGCACAGGCATACAAGTACAACAAACAAGTGCAACAAGTGCAAATGCAAGCATACGAATACAAGGGTTAGATGGAAAATATACACAATTACTTAAAGATGGTTATCCAAACTTTGGCGGTTTTGCAAGCGGCTTAAGTGTGTTAGAAATTCCACCACTTGACTTGAAACAAGTAGAAATTATTAAAGGCCCTGCCTCTACTTTGTATGGTGGTGGCGCTATTGCAGGCGTTGTAAATTTTATAAGTAAAACGCCAAAAGAAAAACCCGAAACACAATTTATCATCAATCAATCTCACATTGGGCAAACAAACATTGGTGCATTTACTGCACAACGATATGGCAAGTTTGGTTTTACAATTTTAGGTTTAGCCAACTTTCAAAAACCTTATGATGTAGACAAAGATGATTTTACTGAGTTGCCAAAATCAAATGAGTTTACACTAACGCCACGATTATTTTTTTATCCTAATGAAAAAACAACAATAATTGTAGGAAACACTACTTTAAAAGGAGATAGAACAGGAGGAGATAAATTTGTGATTGATAGTAAAGCCGATAGTTTGCACACTTATTTCGAAAAAAACAAAACACTTCGCAACACCACCAACTTTGAGTTTCGTAAAAAACTCAGACAGAAAAACAGCTTTGTTTTCAAAACAAGTTTTAGCTATTTTGATAGAACGATTGAAATTCCTTATTACAAATTTGGCGGTACTAATTACAATTCATACAACGAAGTTTCATACTCACATGATTTTAAAAAACATTCGTTAATTGCAGGAGGTAATTTTGTTTATGACAAGTTTAGTGAAACCCAAAATTTTAGTGGCTTAGCAAGAAATCAAACCAATATAACAAGTGGTATTTTTATTCAGGACACTTGGGATGCAACAAAAAAAATATCTATTGAAAGCGGTTTGCGGCTTGATAATGCCAATTACACTTTAGCCAACAAAACCAAAAATGAAGTGTTTATTTTGCCCAGAATTTCTGCTTTATTTAAGTGGACGAAAAAACTTTCTTCAAGAATTGGTGGTGGATTGGGCTACAAAACACCAACACTTTTTACCGAACAAACAGAGGCATTGCAATACAGAAATGTAAGTGCTTTATCAAATGTAAAATCGGAAAAAAGTTATGGCGGCACGGCAGATATTAATTACAAAACTGCATTTGCCGAGCATTGGTTTTTCGGAATCAACCAAATGTTTTTCTTTACCAAAATTGAAAACCCATTGGTATTAGAACAAAATGCTTTATTGAATTATTATTTCGCTAATCAAAACAAATCTGTTCAATCATTAGGTTTTGAAACCAATGCAAAAATTGGTTACAAGTCAGCAAAACTTTTTGCAGGTTATACTTTAACTAATGCGAAAGCAAACTATCAAACAGGAATTAAAACTTTGACATTAATACCAAAACACAAATTAAATTTAGCTTTGGTGTATGAAAAAGAAAACTTTTTGAAAGCAGGTTTAGAGGGTTATTACAGCAGCCAACAATATTTAAATAACGGCACTTACGGCAAACCATTTTGGGAATTTGGAGCAATGGTAGAAAAACCATTCAAACATTTTTCTATTTACATTAATGCAGAAAATTTTACTGACACAAGACAAAGCCGTTATAAAAGAGTGGTGAATGAACCGCACAACAATCCAACCTTTGACGATATTTGGACACATACCGAAGGATTTGTTTTAAGCGGTGGAATTAAAATTAAACTGTAAATATTTTTTCAGAAAAAATACACTTTTTAAAACCGCTAAAGCCAATGCTTAAAGCAGAGTTTGTAAGAGTGTATTTTTTATATTTCTCCAAAAAATATTTTTGCCAACCTTCTTTTTTTAATTATTTTTTTTCACAACAACCAACACTTCAAACTATTAACTTTACAGCTATGAATATAAGTTGCTTCGAATAACCTTTATGCAACTTCAAGCAGCTTAACTAACAAAAAACATTTTTGATAAAGCAAAAATAATATGACAGGGTTTATCATTAAAACAAACGACAACCAAACTATCCGTTTTAACTACTACAACGATGCTGCCCCAATTTCAGTAGCAGCATTTCACAAAGTACTTCCGTTTACTCTTTCATTTTATCATGCAAGAACATCGGGACAAGAATTTTGGATTGCCAATGCATTTGAGTTTGATATCATTCAAGAAAATGCTTCTGTATTTACAGAACAAGGAGAAATAGTTTTAGGAACACTAAAACCTTCACGAGTAAAAACATCGGGTGCTATTGGCATTTATTATGGCGAAGGAAAAGGACTTGATGCCGCTAACATTTTTGGAAAAGTAGTTGATGAAGATTTACCAAAACTAAAAGCGTTAGGCGAAAAAATTTGGAAACAAGGCGAACAAGAAATAACTTTTGAAAAATTAATAAATTAACAATACAATGAAAAAAATAATTTTACTAACCTTAGCATTAGCAGCATCATTCTGTTTTGGCTTTGCGTTTAAAGCAAGCATAACAAAAAATGTAACCGACAATTCAAACATGAAAAGGGTAACAAGTATTGGCGGCATTTTTTTCAAATGTAAAGACCCAAAAAAAATTAGAGAGTGGTATAAAACACATTTGGGCTTAAACACCAACCAATACGGAGCCGTGTTTGAATGGAGGCAAGCTACCGACTCTACTAAAAAAGGTTTTTCGCAATGGAGTCCAGCTAAAGAAAGCACAAAATATTTTGAACCATCAACAAAGGAGTTTATGATAAACTACCGAGTTTACAATTTAAAAGTACTTGTTGATGAATTGAAAAAAGAAGGAGTTACCATTACAGATACCATTCAAACATTTGATTATGGCAAGTTTGTTCACATTATGGATATTGAAGGAAACAAAATAGAATTGTGGGAACCTAACGATATTGAATATGAAAAACTTGGTTTGCAAATGGGCAGCAAAACAACCAAATAGTTCTACAAATCTTACAGCCAGCCCATGCAATAGCCTTCTTCGAAAAATGCTTATTAACGCCCTCATCTTTATCTTCTCTCCGATAAATACGGAGTCGTTGACCAACAGAGAAGAATGGAATTTCCCGAAGAAGTCTATTATTAAAATTTAAACCTTTCGAGTAGGGTTTTGCTGTACAAATGCGCCCCAACTATTATTCGATTTTTTAGTTTTTGGTGTTATCATATTACCACCTTGCAATATGTGGCAAACGGCAGTAGCTAATGCATCTGTTTCATCAAGATAAGCTGGCGCTTCATCTAATGCTAACATACGGCAAATCATAGCACTAACCTGCTGTTTGCTTGCATTACCATTACCAGTAATAGATTGTTTTATTTTTTTTGGCGCATATTCGAAAACAGGAAGATTGCATTGTACAGCCGCCGCAATAGCAACACCTTGTGCCCTACCCAACTTCAACATACTTTGTACATTTTTACCAAAAAATGGTGCTTCAATAGCTAAGGCAATTGGTTTATTTTGTTGAATTAATTTTATTACCGATTCATGAATCACTTTTAATTTTTCATACGGATCAACTGTAGATTTCCAATACAATATTCCAGCATCTACCATTGTAAAGGCATTGCCATTGGCTTTTACAACGCCATAGCCTAAAATATTTGTACCCGGATCAATACCTAAAATTATTTCGCTCATGCCCACAAAATAAAAAACCATACTCTATTAATTAAATTTCGGTTTTGAAATATTTTTTTTATTACTATTTAGATAAAAAATGCCTTATCTATTTAACCATACATTTATATTTTAAGCAACTATTATGGTAAGTATTTTTTAACTTTGTGGTTATCATGTTTTTCCGAAAATTTATTACCTCATTTTTTATTATTTCTTTTCTTGCAGTTGCTCCTACAATATTATTGGCGCAGCAAGAAGATGCTGTAATCAATCCAGATGATTTTAATTACGATTTATTCAATACCATTTTTATAAAAAAAATAAATGATGTACGAATAGCACAAAACAAAGATTTATTATTTAGGCATGAAATATTAGAAAAAGCCGCCACCGACCAAAGCGAATACATGGCAAAAACCAAAAAAACAAATTTGGAAGGAAGCAGCCGCAGCAAACGAACTACTGGCGATAGAATAAAGTATTATGGCGGTGCCACATCGGGGCAAGAAATAGCACAAAGCACTACAATAGGCAAAGACATTAAAACATTTTATACCTATGGATTAGTGATTGATGAATTATTAGCCAAGATTGCTAAATCGAAAAAATATTCTGAAATTGTATCCAACCCCAAATCATTTTATGCTGGTATTGGTGCTTCGTTAGATAAAACTGGCAAAAAAATTTATGTATCCATTGTAATAGGTGGTTTAGAATCGGTAAACGAAGGCAAACGATTGCGTAAATTATTATCATTAAAATATACCACCAAAAGTTATGGCGTAGAACGTGGCAATGCCAAAGAATGTCGCAACTGCGATAGATTTGATGATTATATTACTTTACAAAAAGGAATAAGTTTACAAGGCGGAAAAATATTATTAGAATATCCAAACCTTAGAAAGCTGCGCAAATTATTGATGACAAATGATGATGCTATTGCGATTGATATTATTCAAAAATCGCAATACCCATGCGATACATTCAATATTTTTGATGCCGAAAAACAAAACCGAGGCATATTAATAAAACCCGTATATGCAAAAAATTTATGGGGCAAAAATACCGAACCCGAACGCAACAACCGCTTTAGTGGCTACATTGCCGATGTGCCTCAAAAAGTATTAAAAAACTTAGGCGACCAATATGAGATTAATGTAAACATTATTCAGAAGGGAAAATTTTGTAAACGAATAACCCGAACATTTACCGAAGCTAATATTACCGATAGATTAAAATCTGTTTCTCTATTTCCCGATACTGCTAATAACTGTGTAGATTGTAAAATAGAAGATGATTATGTATTAGATAGCACTTCGAAAGTTTTATCTTTTAAAATTCCGTTTGATAAAAACAAATCAGAATATCGAACCCGTGATTTAGAGCCCATTTTAAATACATTAAACGAGCCTAAATATACCATCAACGAAATTAATGTAATAGCCTATACCAGCCTTGAAGGCGATTCGACAAAGAATGCATTACTACAAATAAAACGAGCCAAAACAATTATTGAAGCCTTAGAAAAAATTAATAGAGGCGATATTGTAAACAACATTGAAACGTTTGATGCCTACGACATGTTTAAGCAACAAGTATCGGCAACGGAAAGATATATGTATGCATTAATTCCGAAACAAAAATTAATTGATACACTAAACAGCAGCAAAAAAATGAGAGAAGATTTTGCTGAAATATTAGAAGCCGAACGGGTAACATTGGTAACCATGAAAGTAACCTATGCCACACAAGGCGATGATGAATTAGATTTCATTATTCACTCCATGAAAAAAGCAATTGAACACGACCAACCCCAACGAGCCAAACGTTTACAACATTATGCCATTGCCGAAGCCATGAGAGGAAAGTACAGCCCTATCAAATTAATTTCGATTCAGATACCAATGAAGAAAGATTATGTAAGCATGGTATTAAATAATTTATTTTTAGAAAGCCGATTTTTACGTGATGATTCAGTAACCTACCTAATGCAACAAAAACTAAATGAATTAGAAAAATTAGACCCCGATAATTTATTTATCAGATACAATCAATTAGTTTCATTTATAAATGCTGGTTATTTTAAAGATGATTTTAAAGTTGAAGAAATAACCAATAGAATTGAAAATTTAAAGAAATCTAAATTACCCCGAAATTTAATAGATGCATTAAGTTTAGAATTACAATTTAAAATAATTGATGCTTATGATACGCTTGAAACAGCCAATGCAAAGCGCATAGCAGCCAATGCTATGGATAGAATAAAAAATTTATTTGCTATTGGCACTAATGGAAAAAAATGGGAAAACGGATTAAAATTGGCAGAAGTTTTTATTCGTCATAATGATTATAAATATGCCATGCAGTTGCTCACTCCATTTTTACGAGACCAAGATGTAGAAGAAAAATTAATCTTTACTTATATTAGTTGTGCTGCTCGTTTTCAAGAAAATTGGTTTACACCCGATTTTAGATTTGCATTATCAAAAGCACGTGAATTAAATAGTAAGCGCTATTGTACCTTATTTGCCGATCCATATTTATCCATTCAGGTATTAGAAAATCCATTAATTAAAAGAGAATTTTGTAATACTTGTAAGTAATAAAATTAATGCCACAGCTTTCCATCATTATTGTAAACTATAATGTAAAATATTTTTTAGAAGAATGTTTGCAATCGGTTCGTCGTGCAATAAAAAATATTGATGCTGAAATTTTTGTAGTAGATAATAACTCGGTAGATGGCTCTGTTGAATGGTTAAAAGAAAAATTTACAGATGTTACATTAATTGCAAATACTGAAAATGTAGGATTTTCGAAAGCCAACAACCAAGCCATTAAAATAGCAAAAGGCGAATTTATTTTATTACTTAACCCCGATACTGTGGTGCAGGAAGATACATTTGAAAAGTGTATTCAATTTATGCAACACCATGCTAATGCTGGTGCATTGGGTGTAAAAATGGTGGATGGCACAGGTAAATTTTTACCCGAATCAAAACGTGGATTTCCATCGCCATCAGCAGCTATTTTCAAAATGAGTGGATTAAGTAAACTATTTAGTCATTCCAAAAAATTCAATCAATACCATGCTGGGCATTTGGCTATTGATACCACAAATGAAGTAGAAGTATTAGCAGGCGCATTTATGTTTATTCGAAAAACGACTTTAGATAAAGCAGGATTGCTGGATGAAACATTTTTTATGTATGGCGAAGACATTGATTTAAGTTGGCGTATTATTGAAGCTGGCTATAAAAATTATTATTTTCCCGAAACACAAATTATTCATTACAAAGGCGAAAGCACTAAAAAAGCTACCTTTAATTATGTGAAACATTTTTATCAGGCTATGATAATATTTGCTAAAAAGCATTATTCAAAAAATGCAACTTGGCTTATTTTATTTTTACAAATAGCCATTTATGTAAAAGGGTTTGCAGCTTATTTTAAAAATTTATTTGGTAAAATGCTATTGCCATTAGCCGATGCAATTGTTATTTTTTGGGGCTTGTATTTTATTAAATCATTTTGGGAAAAAAATATTATTACCGCCGATAATTTTAAATATCCATCAACTTTTACTTATGTTGTAATACCATGTTATACTTTAATATGGCTTATTTGCAGCTATTTTGCAGGCGCTTACGATAAGCCTTTAAAATTTAAACGAGTAGTTAGAGGTGTACTTATTGGTTCTGTTTTTATTTCGTCGGTGTATGCATTTTTGCCCGATTGGATAAGATTTTCAAGAGCTATTATTTTATTAGGTTCGGCTTTTTCATTAGCATCCATGATTAGCATAAGGCAATTATTAAAATGGGCTTCATCGCAAAATAATAATGCTAATGAGGATAGAAAAATTATTGCAATTGGCAAAAAAGATGAAGCCTATCGGGTACAAAAAATGATAACAAAATTGGGCGTTAATCATGAATGGGTGGGTATTATTCATCCCGATTCATCCAAACATGAAAGCGAATATTTATCGGCTATTTTTAATTTAAAAGAAGTAGTAAACCTTTTTAAAGTAAACGAAATAATTTTTTGTGCCCGTGATATTTCGGCACAACAAATTATTTATTGGATGACAAATATTCAATCGCAGGTAAGTTTTAAAATAGTAGGCGAAGCAGGTATGAGCATAGTAGGAAGCAATAGCAAAGATACTTCGGGCGATTTATATGCAATGGATTTTAGTTTTAGCATATCAACGCCATTTGGCAAACGAAATAAAATGTTGATAGATTATTTTATCTCCATCGGGTTTATTATTACGCTGCCTTTTTGGTTATTTATTGCCTCAAAAAAAACAAAAATATGGAATGGCATTTTACCTGTTTTGTTTAGAAAAAAAACATGGATGGGCTATCAAAAAAACATTGCCCAAGAAAATATTCAATTGCCACATTTGCTACCAGCAGTTTTTACATTAGCCGATGCAATACCTAAAACCTTTGATGAATCAACCTTACAGCATTTACGATTTGTATATGCTAAAAATTATACTGTGTTTGAGGATATAAGTTTATTATGGAAATGTATTACAAAATGAAAATGAATTTGCTAAAAATATTACTCCCCTTGTTAATGGTCATTATGGCATTAACTCATTATTCTTGTTCGCCAAAAATTTCATCTAATATGAAATTAAAAAAAGATTCAGCAGTTTTTCAATTTGCCATTACTACAAAAGATTTTGGCTTAATGAGAGAAGGATATGAAGCTGTACAAATTTTTGAATTTGTAAATATTGGTAATGCGCCATTAATTATTGAAAATGTTGAAACAGAATGTAGCTGCACTATTTCCGAATTTTCGAAACAACCTGTAATACCTAATACTAAAGGATTTGTGAAAGTAATTTATAAAAGTGCAGGCAATAGTGGCTCTATGAATAAATCAATTACCATTTTTTCGAATGCTACTGAAAAAGAGAAAAAATTATTTATAAAAGGAAAAGTAATTTCGGTTGGTCGTAGATAAAAATTCTTTTTATTACATTTAAAAAATATTTCAACCCACATTAATTATTCAAATGCGATACCTCTACATTTTTGTTCTGTTTTTAATTTCATTTCAATTATCGGCTCAAACCAAAAAGTTAACTATTGAAGATTGTGTATTAAAAGGCAGAACAGTTTTAGCCCCCGAAAAATTAAATCAACCCATATGG
>JBEEMV010000020.1:0-7368 GCA_041192505.1 Bacteroidota bacterium | reverse complement strand
CAATTTTATAAAATTGACGAACAAAAAATAAAAGTAGTTTATCAAAATTGTGATGATAATTTTAAAACTATAAAATCGGATAAAGAAAAATTTAACGTAAAATCTACCTATAATTTACCAGATGATTTTATTCTTTACGTAGGCACCATTTCCGAAAGAAAAAATCTGTTGCAATTAATCAAAGCCGTTGAAATAATTCAAACCAATCAACCCATTAATTTAGTAGTAGTTGGCAATGGAAAAGAATATTTAAGTAGTGTAAAAAAATACATTGCCGAAAAAAAAGTTGGTGGCGTACAATTCATTACTAATGCAGATTTCAAAGATTTTCCTGCCATTTATCAGCAAGCAAAATGTTTGGTATATCCATCTTTTTTTGAAGGATTTGGAATTCCAATTATAGAAGCTTTGTATTCAAAAATTCCTGTTATTACTTCTCAAAATTCTTGCTTTAGCGAAGCTGGTGGCAATAATAGTTTGTACATTAATCCAATAAATGAAATTGAAATAGCTGATGCCATAAAATCAGTTATTAATGATAATAAACAAAGCAATTTAATGGTTGATAAAGGTTATCAATACGCCTTACAATTCAACAACCAACAATTAGCTAATGATATGATGAAAATTTATCAATCATAGCGTTCTCCACATTTCCACAATTTCTGATTTTTATCATTTCACAAAGCCATTTGTAAATATTACATTTGCAGCCGTTTTGGTCATTCGACAATGGTCATTAGTCATAAGTAAATACAAAAATATTCCCAAATGACCGATGAAAAATGACTTCTCAATCATCAATCATAAATCACAAAATCGTACATAAATAATGAACCATTTATTCCCCGACCAATTTCAAAACAGACACATCGGCCCTAATGAAAGTGAAGTGTTTGATATGCTGCAAACCATTGGTGTTAAAAGCATCGACAAACTTATTGATGAAACTGTGCCTGCTTCTATTCGTTTGAAAAAAGCACCAAAAGTGGGTGGCACTGCACAAACCGAAATGGAATATTTAGCCGACATTAAATCGGTGGCTTCGCAAAATAAAGTGTTCAAATCGTACATCGGTTTGGGTTATTACGACACTTTTACGCCGAGTGTTATTCTGCGAAATATTTTTGAAAACCCAGGCTGGTACACACAATACACACCTTACCAAGCTGAAATTGCACAAGGCAGATTGGAAGCCTTGTTGAATTATCAAACCATGGTTTCTGATTTAACAGGTTTTCCTGTTGCCAATGCATCATTGTTGGATGAAGGCACAGCCGCTGCTGAAGCCATGTTGATGTTGTACAACACCAATCATAAAGGCGGTGATGCATCTGCCAATAAATTTTTTGTGGATGAAAGTTGTATGCCGCAAACAATTGAAGTTTTGAAAACAAGAAGTACACCTATCAACATTGAAATTGTGATGGGCGATTTTAAAACTGCTGAATTAAACAATTCTTTTTTTGGTGCATTGGTGCAATATCCTGCACATGATGGAAAAGTAAATGATTATAAAACATTCATTGAAAAAGCCCACAGCAATGGGGTGTTGGTGGTGATGGCAACTGATTTATTAGCGTTAACTTTATTAACGCCACCTGCCGAATTAGGTGCTGAAATTGCGATTGGTACTTCACAACGATTTGGTGTGCCGATGGGCAATGGCGGTCCTCATGCAGCATTCTTTGCTACAAAAGATGAATACAAACGCAGCATTCCGGGTCGTATCATTGGTTTGTCGATTGATGCTGCTAACAATCCTGCATTGCGTATGGCTTTGCAAACTCGTGAGCAACATATTCGCCGTGAAAAAGCAACCTCAAATATTTGCACTGCGCAAGCATTATTAGCCATCATGGCTGGTATGTATGCCGTGTATCATGGTGCTGAAGGCTTGAAAGGCATTGCTTACCGAGTGCATACTTACACCAACATTTTAAATGAAACATTGAAATCATTGGGTTATGAAACTGAAAATGAATTCTTTTTTGATACTTTGAAAGTTAATGCTGGAGCTTCTTTTGCCGAAGTGAAAACTTTAGCAGAAAAAGCAAAAATGAATTTTAGATACATCAACCACGAAACCATTTCAATCAGTTTAGATGAATGTACTTCGGAAAGTGATTTGGAAGATATCTGCAAAGTTTTTGCAAAAGCAAAAAATCAAAAAGTGAGCAAACTGAATTGGAAGAAATGGTTGCACGATAACAACGCATTTTCGATTCAAGAAAATTTAAGAAGAACTTCTACATTCTTAACACACAAAATATTCAACACACACCGCAGCGAAAGCCAAATGATGCGTTACATCAAATCGTTGGAGAATAAAGATTTGAGTTTAACCACATCCATGATTTCATTGGGAAGTTGCACTATGAAATTAAATGCAGCTTCAGAAATGATTCCTGTAAGTTGGCCAGAATTCAGCAAAATACATCCTTTCGCACCTGCCGAACAAATGGGCGGTTATATTGAAATGATAAAAACGTTGGAAAAATATTTGTGCGACATCACTGGTTTTGCGGCTTGTAGTTTGCAACCCAACAGCGGTGCACAAGGCGAATACGCTGGCTTGTTAGTTATTAAAGCTTACCACGATGACCATAATGACAAACACAGAAATATTGCTTTGATTCCAACATCGGCACATGGTACCAATCCTGCATCAGCAGCGATGTGTGGTATGCAAATCGTTGCCGTAAAATGTGATGAAATGGGAAATATTGATGTGGCTGATTTGAAAGAAAAAGCCACACAACATGCAGCCAATCTGGCTTGCCTGATGGTTACTTATCCATCAACGCATGGTGTGTTTGAAGAAAGCATTATCGAAATTTGTCAAATTATTCATGATAATGGCGGCTTGGTTTATATGGATGGTGCCAACATGAATGCACAAGTTGGGTTAACATCGCCTGCTACAATTGGTGCTGATGTGAATCACATCAATTTGCATAAAACATTTGCGATTCCACATGGTGGCGGTGGCCCTGGCATGGGACCCATTTGTTGCAATGAAAAATTAGCACCTTATTTACCAAAACATATTTATCAAAACACGGGCGGCGAAAAAGGAACAACGGCTGTAAGTGCTGCTCCGTGGGGCTCTGCAAGCATTTTGTTGATTAGCTATGCTTACATAAAAATGTTGGGCAGCGAAGGAATTACCAACGCAACAAAGTATGCAATATTGAATGCCAACTATATGAAAACAAGGCTAGCTAAGCATTTCGATGTGTTATACAGCGGCAACAAAGGCAGAGTAGCACACGAATTTATTTTAGATTGTCGTCCGTTTAAAGCCATTGGTGTTGAAGTAACCGATATTGCCAAACGCTTGATGGACTATGGTTTTCATGCACCTACAGTTTCATTTCCTGTGGCTGGTACTTTGATGATTGAACCAACAGAAAGTGAAGACAAAGCTGAATTAGACCGCTTTTGCGATGCGTTAATTTCTATCCGAGAAGAAATTAAAAAAGTAGAAAATGCCACTTGGAGTGCAACTGATAATCCATTGAAAAATGCACCACATACTTTGGCTGCAATTACCAATGATGAATGGTTGCACAGTTACAGCCGTGAAGAAGCGGCATACCCACAACCATTTGTACGCCATAATAAATTTTGGGCTTCGGTTGCCCGTGTGAATGATACACATGGTGATAGAAATTTGATTTGTACTTGCCCAAGTGTGGAAGAAATGGCAATGGCGTAAATAAGTTTGGCGAACTTTAAAAGTTCGCCAAACTTGAAAATACAGAACCGCTTCAAGCAAAAGTTTGAGGCGGTTTTTTTTTATTGAATTTGTTTATTATTTTTGATAAATGAATCCATTGAAGTATTCTTTTATTGTCTTAGTAACAATTGTTTTGTTTTTACCATTTAGCTGTAAGAAAAAGCAAGGGAAAACAGTTTCAATTTCATTTGATATTACTGGAAGAATTTTGAGCGATTGTGATTCAACACCAGTGTATAATTTTCCCATAAAAATTTTAGTACCATACACTTTTTATGAAAAATCAGACTATCACAGCACAAGAGATGGATTTGCTACTACCTCAGAATTCAGAACTGACATAAATGGTTATTATCACGTTCAGACAACATTAGAAATTAAAAATGTACTATCTGTTTCTAACGATTATGCAATAGTCAATGATGAAATGTTCAATGGTATTCAAGTTTTTTCAGATGGTGGAAGAGGATTTACTTTTACCAATGGAAATGTAAAAGATGCATATTTAAAAAAAGTTCCTTATGTCGAATTTTTAAATGGGCATAAAATATTTATTGCAGATACATTTAATTTCATTTTTGATACAACGCAACCTTTATACCTTCATCTTTCAAGTGTAAGAGATTCGAACTTGACAAAAAGAATAAGTGTGATTTTTGGTAAAGGGTGCAGACCTTGTTATACGAATATATTCTATTCAGATTCGGCTTTTGCTAATAGTTTGTTAAAAAGTAAAACGTGGTATTCTTATGAAGTAAAACTTGCAAATGGCAAATCATTTATTCTCAAAAAGGATTCTTTTTATACCGGCTGTAATGGAATTACACGAATTTATTTGTAGAAGAGAAATAATTTATTTCAGATTTTGTTATTCAGTCAACATTGATGTTTATTGTATTTCAATTTCGACAAAACAACAAAAACGGCGAATAAATCTATCCGCCGTTTTTTATTTTCCATCGCTTTGTATTTTAAATGTTCCAGCGGAACATATTGTTGGTAGAAGCATTCAAAGGTTTTCACCAAACGTTCCTTCGGAACGTATCGTAATTGTTCAAGCATTTTTCTAACCACCAAAAAATCCTAACGGATTTATAGTGCAATAAATTTTTCTTTCTAAAAATTGTTTAATTTTGTTTCATAAAAAAATAGTTTGGTATGAACATTCAATACATCAACGATAACAACGGCAAAGCCACTGGTGTTTTTATTCCTATAAAAGATTGGAAAAAAATTACGCATCAACATAAAGATTTATTGGCGTTAGAAGATGAAACCAAACCAACCAAAGCACAAATTTTGCTAGGCATAAAAGAAGCTGTACAAGAAGTTAATTTGATTAAATCTGGAAAATTAAAAGGCATTAACGCAAAAGATTTGCTGAATGAATTATAAAGTAATTGCTACTACACGTTTCAAAAAAGAATTGAAACGCTTAGCTAAAAAATTTCCTTCTCTCAAAAATGAATTTGCCGAATTAATCGAAACACTTGAACATGAGCCTACAAGCGGTATTGCATTAGGTAATAGTTGTTATAAAATAAGATTGGCGTTAGCATCAAAAGGCAAAGGTAAAAGTGGGGGCGCAAGAGTTATCACTTATGTTTTTGTAGCCGATACAACAGTTTTTTTGCTTTCCATTTTTGATAAATCAGAAAAAGAAAACATAAACGATAAAGAATTAGAATTGCTGATGAAAAATATTGAACAATAAAAACGGCGAATAAATCTATCCGCCGTTTTTTTATTTTCCACCCACTACTTTCAAATAATTGTTGAGTGAATTTAATTCTGTATCAGCAACAAATTTCAAAAACTTGCTTTTACTATTTTCGGTTTGTGCAATTTCTAAAGCTTCGTAATAAGCCATACGGTTGGCTCTATCGCCTTTTATGTTAGCAATCACATAACCGTGTTGTAGCAAAATCAAATTCATCACCAATCTTGAAGTACGACCATTGCCATCAATAAACGGATGAATAGTAACCAATCGTTCGTGCATTTCGGCAGCTAGCAAAACAGGGTGCATCACCTTTTTATTTTTATTGTACCAAATAAAATAATCTTCCATTTGCTTTGGCACTAAAAAAGGTTGAGGCGGCAAATGCTTGCTGCCCTTAATCATCACTTGCACACTGCGGTATTTACCAGCATTGGCAGCATCAATGCTTTTCAAAACCAAATGATGCAATTGCAACAAAATGCGTTCGGTAAAAGCTATTTTTTTTTGCACTACATCTTTCACCAACTCCACAGCCTCCGCATGGTTAATAGCTTCCAAATGCTCTCTCATACTTTTGCCCGAAATAGTTAAGCCTTCATTAATTACCAAATCAGTTTCACGAAGCGTTAAAGTATTGCCTTCAATTCTATTGCTTTCAAAAGTGTATTCTAACTCTAATGCTTGGGCAATGCGATAACTATCAAATTTTCTAAACTTATTCAGTTTCTTTTTTGATACATCAATGCCTTTCAAAAAAGATTTCAATTCATCATCTTGCTTTTCAATTTTATTTTTTGGCGTAGCTTGATATTGAATTTGCTCTTCTGCCATTTTTAAAATCTCTAATGCATCATCTTCATGCGCTAATTCATACAAAATTTTAGCACTTAAATAAAGCATTTTTAATTTACTTTCATCTACCGATAATATTTCGGCTAACTGATGCAATTGGCTACGGGTAGGCTTTCTGCTACCACTTTCAAATTTACTAACCAATGCTTGGTCAATTTGTAAAGCATGTGCTACTTCACGAACCATCAATCCTTTTTTGATTCGTGCTTCTTTGATAAATGTGTGTAAATTTTCCATTGTATGACTTTTAATTTCATGACAAAATTAGTCATATTTTTTTGTTTCACAAATAAATATTCAAATAATTTCACCCTATATTTCAATACCTTTACACCATGAGTGAAATAGAAAACAATCCAATAAAAATTGGTGAAATAAATAATCTGCAAGTTCTTCGTGAATCGCCACAAGGGCTTTATTTAGGTTTTGAAGATGGCGAAAGTGTATTATTACCCAATAAATATGTTCCCGAAAATACCGTAATAAATGATTATTTAGATGTATTCATTTATACAGATTCGGAAGACAGAATGATTGCCACCACACTTACGCCGCAAATTAAATTAAATGATTTTGGTGTATTAAAAGTAAGAGAAGTAAATAGCATTGGGGCTTTTATGATTTGGAATATTGAGAAAGATATTTTCATTCCGTATCGCAATCAAAAACATAAATTGATTGCTGAAAAAAAATATCCTATTTATTTATATTTAGATTCAAACAGCAATAGATTGGTAGGTACAGCCATTTTAGATAAATTTATCAGCAATGAAAATATATCAGTAAATGAAAGTGATGAAGTAGATTTAATTGTGTACGAACACACAGATTTGGGTTTTAAAACTATCATCAACAAAAAACATTTTGGGTTAATTTATCATAGTGATATTTTTCAACAATTAGAAATTGGTGATGAGCTAAAAGGTTATATAAAAACCATTCGCCCTGATAATAAAATTGATATTTCTTTACAAAAAACTGGCTTTGAAAATATTGATATTTATACCGAAAAATTATTGCAGTATTTACAAAAACATAATGGCAAAATTCA
>JBEEMV010000019.1:0-14649 GCA_041192505.1 Bacteroidota bacterium | reverse complement strand
TGCAAAAAAATTGATTCGTAGTATTTTCAAATTATTGTTTTGGAGGCTTGATATTCTTTTGTTTCTTTTCTTGTATCAAGACAAGAAAAGAAAAACGAAATCTGCCGTAAATCCAATCATTCAAGTAAAAACTCGGCATTTTTTCGTTCTTTTTTTACCGATGAATCGGCATTTACAACTTGACAAAGGAGAACCAAAAAGTCAAGGCTCCGTAAAAATTACTATTTAAAGATTGACTATTTAGTTACCCATTTTCAAAAACTTACTGCATTATTTTATATTCCAATTTTGGATTTTATAAAAAACAATTCCTTATTCAACTGCTATCAAATGTGTGAATGATGCAACTTTTCCCTAAAGTTGTGTAATGCTTCAACCATGCATCAATCCCATCTTTGCATCGTAATAATTCTATTACAATCAAAATCTAATCAACATGAAAAAAACAATTTTAGTAATAACATTTTGCTTCGGAATAGTAAGCGCAGCGTTACTATCAATCGGTTGCAATTCGTCTTCGCAAAAAGTTGAAGATGCACAAGACAATGTAATAGAAGCCAATAGAGATTTGGAAAAAGCAAATCAAGATTACTTAGCAGACATTGAAAATTACAAAAAAGAAACAGCAGAAAAAATTGATGCTAACAATAAAAGTATCAACGATTTTAATGCACGAATTGCTAATGAAAAAGCAAATGCAAAAGCAGATTACAAAAGAAAAATAAATGCTTTGCAACAAAAAAATACCGACATGAAAAAGAAGTTAGATGATTACAAAGCAGACGGTAAAGACCAATGGAAAGAATTTAAATCTGATTTTAATCACGATATGAATAAATTGAATGATGACTTCAAAAGCCTTATTGGTACTAAATAACACGAACAAACATTTTCTAATTTCAAAACAAAAAATAATAAAACAAATACAAAATGAAAAAAATAATTTTAACAACCATCGTTGCAATTTTCGCAACCAATTTTATTCAAGCGCAAAATGTTGTAGCGCCAACGCCAACTGTGATACAAGAAAACAGAACCGATTTTAGAGATAGAATGTTGTTTGGTTTTAAAATAGGAACCAACTATTCAAATGTGTATGATGCTAAAGGCGATGCATTTAATGCAAAAGCAAAATTCGGATTAGCATTAGGTGCTTTTGTTGCCATTCCTTTAGGAAAACAAATAGGTATTCAACCCGAAATTTTATTTTCTCAAAAAGGATTTAAAGCCACAGGCAATATTTTGAGCAGCCCTTACAGTATAACTCGAACTTCAAATTATATTGATATTCCTGTATTATTTTCTTTTAAACCAACCGATTTTATAACAATAAATGCTGGTCCGCAATATTCTTATTTATTAAAACAAACAGATGTATTTGCAAATGCAACTACAACAATTGCACAAGAACAAGAATTTGGAAATGAAAATTTACGCAAAAATGTTTTGTGTTTTACTGGTGGAATAGATTTTACAATGAAGCATTTATTGGTAAGCACCCGTGTAGGTTGGGATATTCAAAACAATAATGGCGATGGTACTTCTACCACACCACGATACAAAAATGTTTTGTTTCAGGCTACAGTAGGATATAGATTTTACAACGATTAATTTAAACTAATTTATCATGAAAAACACAAACAGAAAACACATTCCGACAAAAAAAATAAGTGCTGATAAAACAAGTTTAGATAATGATGCCGATAAAAGTGGCACTGATACCAACGCTGATTTTTCGCAATTGGATAATTCAAAAAATAAAAAATTTGATAAGCCAACACACGAAACAAACCCTGATACAACAGGCATTGACGTGAAATCGGACAAAACAAAAATCGAAAATAAATCATCATTAAAAAGTAAAAAATCATGAGCAATTTATTGTATGCCTTAGCTGTAGTGTTAGTAATTATTTGGGCAATTGGCTTTATCGGTTACAACGCCAGCGGCATTATTCATGTGCTTTTAATCATTGCACTTATCTCTATTATACTTCGAATTATTCAAGGCAAAAAACCAATTTAAATCATTCAACAAAACAAACAATAACAATGGAAAATTCAACAAACAATGCTGGGCAATTGCTTGGCGCATTAGTGTTAGGAGTGGCTGTGGGCGGCATATTAGGAATTTTATTTGCACCAGCAAAAGGTAGCGATACCAGAAAAAAAATAATTGCCAAACACGATGAATTACATGATGCGATGAAAGAAAAATTCAACACATTTTTAGAAGAAATGAAAACAGAAATGGAAGCTGCAACTAGCAAAGCAAATGAGTTAGCTGCGGATGTAATAACAAAAGCAGAACAATTAAAAGTAAATTAATTAAACATGCAAGCAACAGAAAAAATAATACAACCGCTTTTAACAAAAGTAGAAGCGTATGGCAAAACAAGTTGTGAATTGTTGAAATTACAAGCGGTAGATAAATCGGCAAACATGGCTTCTACAGCCATTTCAAGAGTATTGTTTGCTGCTGTGCTTTTACTTTTCATCGTCCTACTTAATATTGCTATTGCACTTTTGTTGGGCGATGTATTGGGCAAAAATTATGTCGGTTTTTTTATTGTTGCTGCTGGCAATGCGCTTATTGCGTTGTGTTTATTTTTCTTTCATCCAATTATAAAATCGAGAGCGAATAATTTTATAATTTCTAATGCACTAAACTAATTACGATGCCAAACATTAATACTGTGGCTGATTTGAAGGCTGCTATTCAACAACTAGAACATCAACAAACTAAAGAATGGAATGAATTGAAAGAAGAAGCATTGGCAAGTTATGAAAATTTGCAACCGCTAAATGTGCTTAAAAATTCATTACAAAAAGCTGCGGCATTACCCAATTTAAAAACAGATTTAATAAATGCTTCGATGGGATTAGCGGCTGGATATTTATCAAAAGCCTTGTTGGTGGGTAATTCTACGAACCCGATAAAAAAAGTTGTAGGAGCATTGTTACAATTTGGAATTGCAAATGTGGTTTCTAAAAATTCGGAAACCATAAAATTAGTTGTGGAGAATGTGATAAATAAAATGAATCCCGAAAAAATTATTCAAGAAGAAAATTACTAAAAAAATATGCTTATTAAAATTCCTTTTTATGCCAAATTTGCTTTGTTTTTTATTGCACTGTTCGGCTTTATAGCTGTGATGTACGTTGGTCAGCAAATTATTATTCCAGTTGTATTTGCCACCATTGTTGCTATTTTATTAAATCCAGTTGTAAATTTTTTGGTAAACAAAAGAATTAATAAAACCATCGCTATTTTTATTGCAGTAATTCTGGCACTTACCATTTTGCTTTTTATTTTTTATATCATCGCAGCGCAAATGAGCATGTTTACTGAAACGTATCCAGCGTTGAAAATAAAAATGACACAAACCAGCAACGACTTGGTGCAATGGGCTTCTAACAAGTTTAACATCAATCCAATAAAAATAAATAATTGGTTAAAGGCTAATCAAACCGATGCTATTGAGAACATTGCCATTGGCGAAAAAATAACTGCTGTTGGTAGTGTATTGTTGATGACTTTATTGTTTCCTGTGTATGTTTTTTTGATTCTGTTTTACAAAACATTGTTGTTGGAATTTATTCGCCGATTAGTTAAAAGCGAATACCACAGCACCGTTGCCGACATTTTGTTAAACACAAAAAATATTATACAAAGTTATTTGGTGGGTTTGTTTTTCGAAATGCTCATCATGGCTGTTTTAAATTCTGTAGGGCTTTTATTGTTAGGAATTCCTTACGCCATCATTTTAGGAATTTTGGGTGCAATACTAAATATTGTGCCTTACATCGGCGGCATTATTGCCATCGCACTGCCCATGTTGATTGCTTATGTAACAAAAGATTCGTACACCTATCCGTTGATGGTGTTGGTTATTTACATTGCCATTCAGTTTATAGATAATCACTACCTCATTCCACACATTGTTGCTAAACGAGTAAAAATAAATGCGTTGGTTTCAGTCATTGTAGTGCTGATTGGTGGCGAATTGTGGGGCATATCAGGCATGTTTTTATCTATTCCTATCATCGCTATATTAAAAGTTATTTTCGACCATATTGATGATTTAAAACCTTATGGCTACTTGCTTGGCAATATTGTGCCAGTGGTAAGAAAACCATTTTTTAAGAAAAATGAATTGCCAAAAATTGCTACATAAATTTTATAATGTGTGAATATTGTAACTCTTCATTAAAATGGTGTAATGCTTACTACATCTATTCTTCCAATCTTTGCAAAGTGAAAATTATTTCATAATTAAAACAAAAAACAACAACATGAATACAACCACCGTAACAGGAAATTGGAACGAACAAAAAGGAAAATTGAAACAACAATTTGCTCACCTAACCGACAACGATTTGCTTTTTACCGAAGGCAAAAAAGATGAAATGATGGGCAAATTGCAAATTAAATTAGGCAAAACAAAAGATGAATTAACTGCAATAATTGCAGCACTTTAATTTTGTTATTCGTTTCAAAAAAAAATCGTTATGCAGCAATGTGTAACGATTTTTTTTTGACTAAATATAAAATGTGTGAATGATGCAACTTCTTTAAAAAGTTGTGTAACGCTTTACTATCAAAGCTTACCAATCTTTGTGCTGTAATAGTTTTATTACTAACCAATCATTTTTTATTAAAATAGAAATCATGAGCAATTCATTTAAAACAATATTTTTTTGCTTCTTATTTAGCTGCACAGTGTTCTTTTCAGAAAAAAGTAGAGCACAAGAAGTGGCTGTAAATTTTCAAGTATTCTATAATGAATTAGCGCCGTATGGCACTTGGGTAAATAGCCCTGTGTATGGCTATGTATGGCTACCAACAGTTGATGAAGGGTTTCAACCGTATGCAACTAATGGTTATTGGTTGCTAACACAAGAGGGTTGGACATGGGTTTCAAACTATCCTTGGGGTTGGGCTCCGTTTCATTATGGTAGATGGTATAACGATGAAATTTATGGTGCTATGTGGGTGCCCGATAATGAGTGGGGACCAGGTTGGGTAAATTGGCGACAAAATGACGACTACTATGGTTGGTGTGCTATAAGCCCTATTGGTGGCAGCTTTGTTGCTCGAAACGAAGATTGGACATTTGTTCACAGCAATCATTTTGGACATCGCAATTGGCATGAACATATGGTAAATAGAAATGGAAACATAACTATTATTAACAACACCATTATTATTAATAACACACGAAGTGATGGATTTCATCATGTAAAATATAATGGCGGACCTGATAGAATGCAAGTGGAACATACCACAGGAGAAAAATTAATGCCAATAGCAATAATTGATGATAGCAAACATGAAGCAACAATGAACAATAATGAATTGCATTTGTATCGCCCAAGTGTTGAAAAAAATAATACTATTGGTGTGAAACCTGCGCCAACAAAAGTTTTGGAAATGAAGGATGTAAAACTAAATGAAAAAAGACGAAGTGAATTTGCACAGCCAAAAACAAATGAAATAAAACACACCGCCACAGATGCGGCAAATAGAGATGTAACACCATTAAAAAAGCAAAGTACAATACCAATTTCAAAGCCATTGTTACAAAAAAATAAACCCATGCAAATTGATGCACCGATGCATCAATTTCCGCAGCAAAGTAAACCTATACAACCTATCAATAAACCCCGAAATAACAGCAGTGAAAAGCAAGTGCCACAAGCCCAACAGCCTTTACCATCAAATGGCGAAAGGCAGCATAATAATTCACAGCCACATCAACAAACTACACCCATAAACAAAAATAATTCA
This sequence comes from Bacteroidota bacterium, assembly GCA_041192505.1. Classification (GTDB taxonomy): domain Bacteria; phylum Bacteroidota; class Bacteroidia; order Chitinophagales; family CAIODY01; genus CAIODY01. Next base: position 8,859 of record JBEEMV010000019.1, on the reverse strand, counting down.
TTACAGAAAAAGGGCAGTAACGAACATCGACCACACTAAATTTATTAATTAAAAAAAATGAAATCACAACAAAACAAAAAAATACTTATTGCATTAGATTATAACCCTACGGCACAAAAAGTAGCCGAAGTTGGTTATCAATTAGCTAAAGCAATTGGAGCCAATGTAACATTAATACATGTTGTAATTGAACCAGTGTATTATACAAACACCGATTATTCACCCATCATGGGCTTCAATGGCTATTTAGATGCTGGGCTATATCAATTTGATGATTTGAAAAAAATATCACAGCAATATTTAAAACAATCGAAAAAACATTTGAATGATGATAGTATTGAAATGCTATTAGGCGAAGGCGATGCAGCCGATTTTATTTTAACTACTGCCAACAAATTACAGTCAGATATAATCGTAATGGGTTCTCACAGCCGCCAATGGTTAGAAGATATATTGCTTGGCAGCGTAACTAAAAAAGTATTGCGCCATTCAAATATTCCACTATTTATTGTGCCAACTAAAAAGGGTAAATAGAAACTGTGTTAAACAAATAAATACTACCCCTTTTATTAAAATGGAAACCGATTTAACAATACTTAACCAAACTGTAAAAGTGATGCAGGATAAACCTTTGAATAAATTTTATCTTCAGTCTGTAAAATATTTTTTTGAAGAAGTTTCCAATTTAACTCGTTTTGCAATTCGGTTTTTTAAAGAGATTTTTTATCCACCTTACGAGTGGAGTGAATTTGTAAAACAATGTTTTTCAATTGGCTACAAATCATTCCCGTTAGTAGCCATTACAGGTTTTATTATGGGTTTGGTATTAACCATTCAAAGTCGCCCCACTTTAGCAACATTTGGTGCCCAATCGTGGTTGCCAGCCATGGTAGCTGTTTCCATTATTCGAGAAATAGGGCCAGTAATTGCGGCATTAATTTTTGCAGGTAAAGTTGGGTCGGGCATTGGTGCCGAATTAGCTAGTATGAAAGTAACCGAACAGATTGATGCCATGGAAGTTTCGGGCACCAATCCATTTAATTATATCGTAGTTACACGAATTGCAGCCGCCACTTTAATGCTTCCAATTTTGGTTATTGTTGGCGATGGAATTGCTTTATATGGATCATACATTGGTGTAAATTTAAAAGGCGATGTAAGCTTCCATTTATTTTTTTTACAAGTATTTGGTAAGCTTAATTTTATTGATGTAATACCAGCAATTATTAAAACATTTTTCTTCGGTTTTTTTATTGGATTAATTGGTTGCTACAAAGGCTACAACGCCAACAAAGGAACTGAAAGTGTGGGCAAAGCTGCCAATGCCGCAGTGGTATTGGCTTCGTTAGTAGTTTTTTTAATAGATATGATTGCCGTACAAATAACAAGTTTGTTCAATTAAAATAAAAATGGAAAATATAGTTGTAGAAATTGAGCATTTAAAAAAATCATTTGGTAGCCATCAGGTGCTAAATGATATTAGTTTAAAATTAGAAAAAGGTAAAAATTTAGTAGTGCTTGGCAAATCGGGTAGTGGCAAATCGGTATTAATAAAATGCTTGATGGGCTTGCTTTTGCCCGATGATGGAAAAATTATTTTGTTGGGTAAAAACGTTGCCGATTTAAAAGAAAAAGAATTGAACGTACTTCGAAAAAAAGTTGGATTTTTATTTCAAAGTGCAGCACTTTATGATTCGATGACGGTAAGAGAAAACTTAGAATTTCCGCTTCGAGATAAAAAAGAAATGACGAAAGAAGAAAAAGAAGTTTTAGTAAAAGAAGCGTTAGAAAATGTGGGTTTAGAAAATGTAATTGACGAAATGCCATCAGCATTATCGGGCGGCATGCGAAAGCGAATTGGCTTAGCAAGAACACTAATCTTAAAACCCGAAATTATTTTATACGATGAACCTACAACAGGCTTAGATCCTATTACTTCAAAAGAAATTAGCCAACTGATTTTAGGCATACAAAAAAAATACAACACAGCTGCCATCATCATTACACACGATATTGAATGTGCAAAAATTACAGCCAACACAATGCTAATAATTAAAGATGGAACAGCAATAATTGAAGGCACTTACCAAGAAATTTCTACATCAAAAGATGAATGGGTACACTCCTTTTTCGAATAATTAAAACAAAAAATACCATGCAAAAAACAACAAACAATAATGTACGATTAGGCATATTTGTAACCATAGGAATTTTATTTTTTATCATTGCCATTTATTTTATTGGCGAACGACAACAACTGTTCAGTCGTACGTTTCATATCAGTGGTGTTTTTAAAAACATCAGCGGTTTGCAAGTTGGTAACAACGTTCGTTTTTCGGGTATCAATGTGGGTATTGTTGATGGCATTGAACAAATAACCGACACTACAGTAAAAGTGGATATGACGATTGAAGAACATACCCGAAAATTTATGAAAAAAAATGCAAAAGCTATTATTGGTTCTGATGGATTAATGGGTAACAAAATTGTAGTGATAGCCCCAGGAACTAATGGCAGCAAGCCCTTAGTTGATAATGATACCATTGCCACTATGCAACCCATTAGCATAGATGATATTTTACGAAATTTAAAAACAACTACTGATAACACGGCTAATATTACCAGCGATTTTGCTGTAATTGTTAAAAATATGCGTCAAGGAAAAGGAACAATCGGCAAACTATTTTCGGATAGTATTATGGCAAATAATGTAAATGAAGCCATGGTTAATATTAAACAAGGTGCTGGTGGTTTTAAAAAAAGTATGGATGCTGCTAGCCACAGTTTTTTGCTAAGAGGGTTGTTGAAAAAGAAACAGGAGAAAAAATAAACCAATTTTTTGTTATAGTGTGAATAATACAACTTACTTCAAAAGTTGTGTAACGCCGCAACCTTTATCATTGCTCATCTTTGCAATTCAAAATCTAAAATCATTTTCATCATGAAATTTATTATCGTCATTGCTTTTTCGTTACTTACTTTTTTAAGTGTAAATGCTGTTGCACAGCAATCTTTAGGCAAGAGCCAAACGTCTTCATCCGAACATTATGGTAATACTTTAAATTTAGCAATAGGCATAGGTGGTTATTATGGTTACACAAGTATCTATGGTCGTTCGTTGCCTGTGCTGCATGCTGATTATGAATTTGATGTTGCTAAGAATTTTACATTAGCTCCATTTATCAATTTTTATACCTACTCTAACAGTTATTATTGGGGCAACCCTAACAACCCATATCGCAATTATGGTTATCGTGAAACCGTTATTCCTATTGGCGTTAAGGGTGCTTATTATTTCGACCAATTACTAAAAGCCAACAGCAAATGGGATTTTTATTTAGCTGGTTCAATTGGATTTTCAATTGTAAATCAACATTGGGATAATGGTTATAATGGCGATGTACATTATTTCAATAATCGTAGTCCTTTATTTTTAGATTTTCATATTGGCACTGAGTATCACATCAATCATCAAGTAGGCTTAACACTTGATTTATCTAGTGGTATATCTACTTTTGGTGTGGCTATACACAAATAATTTTACGCTTCGCTTTACTAGTATTAATGTAATTCACACATCCTAAATTAATGTGTGAATTATGCAATTATTAATCAGTTGCTATTGCTCTTTCCCATTTTATAATGACCACCTTTGATGTAAGACATTTTTTAATTACAATCGGTCATTAGTAAATACATGCCTTCTGAAATTTATAGTGTATTTTCTTTTCTCAAATGACTAATGTCGAATGATCCACAACAAATGAAATTATTTATCAAATATATGGTTAGCAATCGCTGCAAAATGGCAGTGAAAGAAGCGTTGAAAAAACAGGGCTTGCATTTTATGTTGGTAGAATTGGGTGAAGTAGAAATTATGGAAGACATTTCTATCGAGCAACGCATCGAGCTGAAAATGGCGCTGCAATTGGTTGGACTCGATTTAATGGAAAACAAAAAAGCGGTGTTGATTGAAAAAATTAAAACCGTAATTATTGAAATGGTACATCATTCTAACGAAGTTATCAAAGTAAATTTCTCACATTATTTAAGTGAAAAACTGCAACACGATTACACTTATTTAGCCAATCTTTTTTCCGAAGTGCAAGGCACAACCATCGAGCAGTTCATCATTTCACACAAAATAGAACGAGTGAAAGAATTAATAATTTATGATGAATTGAATCTTACAGAGATTTCTTATAAACTCAATTATAGCAGCGTAGCGCATTTATCCAATCAATTTAAAAAAGTAACAGGGCTTTCGCCTTCGCATTTTAAACAATTGAAAAACAAGAAGCGAAATTCGATTGAAGAAATTGGTAATGAAAATGAATCACATTAAAAGCAAAATAGCATGGCAAAAGAAATAAATTTTGAGGATGAATTAATTGTTGTACGGAAAGAACTTGCTTTTCAAAAACAAGAAAAAGAAAAATTAGAAACTGCACTTTCTTTTGCAAAAAAGGAATTGCTATTTCAAAAAGAAGAGAAAGGAAAACGAGCAGCAGAACTGGGTATAGCCAATATCGAGTTGGCTTTTCAAGATGAAGAAAAAGGAAAACGTGCCGATGAATTAGGCATTGCAAATATTGAGTTGGCTTTTCAAGATGATGAAAAAGGTAAGAGAGCAGATGAATTAATTATTGCCAATAAAGAATTAGTTTTTCAAAACGAAGAGAAAGAAAAACGTGCTGCCGAATTAATTATTGCCAACAAAGAATTGGCTTTTCAAAATGATGAAAAAGGAAAACGTGCCGATGAATTAATCATTGCGAATAAAGAATTAATTTTTCAAAATGATGAGAAAGAAAAACGTGCTGCCGAATTAATTATTGCGAATAAAGAATTGGTTTTTCAAAACGAAGAGAAAGAAAAACGTGCTGCTGAATTAGTGATTGCAGAATACAGCAGAAGCTTGATAGAAGCCAGCTTAGACCCATTGTTTACCATTTCTCCAACAGGTAAAATAACCGACATGAACAATGCTTCGGTAAAAGTTATTGGCAAAACAAGAGAACAATTAATTGGCTCCGATTTCTTTAATTATTTTACCGAACCGCAAAAAGCAAGAGAAGGTTATCAGCAAGTTTTTGCCAATGGTTTTGTTGCCGATTATCCACTCACGATGAAAGACCACAAATTAACTGATGTACTTTTTAATGGCTCGGTGTATAAAGATGGGCAAGGAAATGTGTTGGGAGTTGTTGTAGTGGCAAGAGATATTACCGAACAAAAAAGAATTTCGACAGAGTTGAATGAGGCAAAAACTTTTGCTGAATTTGCTACCAGCGTTGCCGAAAAAGCCAAGCGCAATGCCGAAGACGCAACACGAATTGCGGAAGATGCAGTGAAAGCAAAGCAGCAATTTTTGAGCAACATGAGTCATGAAATTCGTACACCGATGAATGCCATTATTGGTTTTACAAAAGTGGTTTTGAAAACAGATTTAACCGCCAAACAAAAAGAATATTTAACGGCAATTAAAATTAGTGGCGATGCTTTGATTGTGCTCATTAACGATATTTTAGATTTAGCAAAAGTGGATGCAGGCAAAATGACGTTTGAGCAAACACCCTTTAAAATGGCGGCTTCCATTGCTGCTATGTTGCATTTGTTTGAAACAAAAATTCAAGAAAAAAATTTAGAATTGGTAAAAGAATACGACCACAATATTCCTGAAACATTGATTGGCGATGCAGTTCGATTGCACCAAATTATTTTAAACTTGGTGAGCAATGCTGTAAAATTTACAAGCAAAGGAAAAATAACGGTGGGCGTAAAATTATTGAGCGAAACGGATGAAAATGTAACCATAAAATTTAGTGTTACTGATACCGGAATTGGTATTCAGGAAAATAGAATGGACAAAATTTTTGAAAATTTTCAACAAGCAAGTAGTAGCACATCAAGGCTGTATGGTGGCACAGGCTTGGGTTTGGCGATTGTTAAAAAATTAGTAGAATCGCAAGATGGCGAAATAAGTGTGAAAAGCAAAATGGAAGAAGGCACTACGTTTAGTTTTATTTTATCGTTTCAAAAAACAAAAGAAGAAGAAGCATTAACCACCGAAATTATAGAATTAGATACCGAAATAAAACACATCAAAGTGTTGGTGGCAGAGGATATGGCGTTGAATCAATTGTTGATGAAAACGCTGTTGGATGATTTTGGATTTGAAAGAGATATTGCCAGCAACGGAAAAATTGCAGTAGAAAAATTACAAACAAAATCGTACGATATTATTTTGATGGACTTGCAAATGCCCGAAATGAATGGGTTTGAAGCCACCGAATATATTCGCAACACACTGCATTCTAAAATTCCCATCATTGCTTTAACGGCAGATGTAACTACGGTTGATTTAGCAAAATGCAAAGCAGTGGGCATGAATGATTACATCGCAAAACCTGTGGATGAAAAATTATTGTACAGCAAAATAATGGGTTTGGTAAAAAAAACTGTTGTGGTAAAATTGAGCGAAGAAGTAGAAATTGAAAAACTGAAGTGCATCGATTTAGCGTATTTAATTCATCGTACAAAATCAAATCCAACGCTGATGATGGAAATGATTTCGTTGTATTTAGAACAAACGCCACCGCTTGTAATAGCGATGAAAAAAGGCTTTCAGGATAAAGATTGGAATACATTATATGCCGCTGTACATAAAATGATTCCATCATTTGCCATCATGGGCATTAATAGTAATTTTGAAAACATGGCAAAGAAAGTACAAGAATATGCTAGCACACAACAACAAACTGGAAGCATTCACGAATTGGTGTTGCAGCTCGAAAGTGTTTGTGAGCAAGCCTGTGCAGAGCTTACGGAAGAATTTAACACCATCAAAAAAACAAACCCATGAACAACGAAAAGATAAAATTATTTTTGGTAGATGATGATGCTTTGTTTCTAAAAAATTTAGAAATAGAATTTAAGCAACATGCCGATTTTGAAATTGAAACCTATGCCACTGGCGAATTGTGCATGCAAAATTTGTATCACCATCCTGATGTAATTATTTTAGATTACTATTTAGATGGCATTGATAAAACAGCCATAAATGGTTTAGAAACACTGGATAAAATAAAAGTTTTTAATCAAGATATTCCTGTTATCATGTTATCTTCTCAAGATAAAATTGATGTTGCTATTAATTGTATGCACCATCGTGCTTTCGATTATGTGGTAAAAAGCGAAACTGCTTTTGTTCGCTTACAAAAAATTATCACCACCATTTTTAAATACAAAAAAATGGAAAAAACATTGAGTTGGTATATGGAAAGGATGTAGAAAAATATTCATAAACAAAAAATCCTTCACAATTTGTGAAGGATTTTTTTGTGCGCCAACATGGATTTGAACCAAGGACCCCCTGATTATGAGTCAGATGCTCTAACCAACTGAGCTATAAGCGCATTGATTTTTAAAATCGATTGCAAAAATAAAATAAATTTGCATTTATTTATTCTAATACAACTAAAAAATTTATGATTGATAAAAATATTACGGCTGTTATTTTTGATTTAGGTGGTGTTTTGTTTGATATTAATTATCAAGCCACATCGCAAGCTTTTAAAGATTTGGGCATGAAAGATTTTGATAAAGCCTACTCACAAGCCCAACAAAACAATGTATTTGATGAATTCGAAAAGGGTAATATCTCCAATGATTTGCTGCGAAATTTTGTTAGAGAAAATGCCAACAATACATTAACTGATGAGCAAATTGATACTGCTTGGAATGCCATGTTAATAGGTATGCCAGCCTTTAAATTTAACACTTTAAAAAAAGTAGCCCAGCATTTTAAAATTTATTTATTAAGCAATACCAATAGCATTCATTTACCTATGGTGAAGCAAATGATTGAACAAAATACCCCTGGTAAATCATTAGAAAATCATTTTATTAAAACCTATTATTCAAACGAAATTCATTGTAGAAAGCCTAATGCAGACGCATTTGAATTAGTCTTATCTGAAAATAATTTAGAGCCCGAAAACACACTTTTTTTAGATGATACTTTACAACATGTAGAAGGTGCAAAAAAATGTGGCATCCATTCTATATTGATTACAAAGGAATTAACTACAGAAAAATTATTTCAACACTATTTATTGTAACAATTATTTCAATTGCCAATTTTGATTTTTCTGTTATCTTGCACACACTAAAATGAAACAGTATTTTATTCTTTTTTCTTTATTGATTAGCATTTCGGCATCGGCACAAATATTACCAAAATATGGCGATAGCCGAAGCGGAACTACAGGTTTTCAATTTCTTAAAATTGCACCTGATGCCCGTTCGGTGGGCATGGGCGAAGCATTTACTGCCGTAACCAACGATTTAAGTTCGGTGTATTGGAACCCTGCTGGGCTAACTAAATTAGATACATCGCATTATCATTTGCAACTTAGCAATACAGCATATTTTAGTAATGTAAAAATGCAACATATTGTATTTGCTAAAAAAATGAAATCATCGGTTTATTTAGCGGCTCATTTAACTTATTTAAATTCGGGCTATATGAATGTGGCTACCGAGTTTGCGCTACAAGGCAACGGGCAACAATTTAATTACAATAATATTGATGCAGGATTATCATTAGCAAAAGCATTGACCGATAATTTTAGTTTTGGATTTACTTTAAAATATATTCAAGAAGGAATTGCAACTGTAAAAACAAAAAATTTAGTTGCCGATTTTGGTTTTCAGTATGATATTGGAAAAGGTAATACAAGATTTGCAGTTGGTGTAAGTAATTTTGGGTCGCCAACAAAAGCTGGTGGAAGTTTTATTAAAACAACATTTACGGGTGTTGAAAAAATTACTGATTTTGAAAAAATAAATGTACCT
>JBEEMV010000018.1:0-3398 GCA_041192505.1 Bacteroidota bacterium | reverse complement strand
CGTTTCTGGGCAGATATTGAGTGTTTGTGGCGCGTTAAATTGCTAAAAAGGACACGAATTGGACGAATTTACACGAATTATTTGTAGTATTCGTGTAAATTCGTCCAATTCGTGTCAAATTCAGAGTTGATTATAAACTTTTTATTCTTAAAAATATATATAAATGCTTACCAATATCACGCTTGAAAATTTCAAGGCTTTTCAAAAATTAGATAATTTGCAGATAAAGCCGATTACAATTCTTTGTGGGACAAATAGTTGTGGCAAAAGTTCTATTTTGCAAAGTATTTTGATGTTGAAACAAACGTTGGAAAATAAAAATCCAAACCAAAACTTGCTTTTGAATGGGCGTTTTGTGAAATTGGGCTATTTTCAAGATGTTGTTTTTCGTAAAAAAGAAGAAAATGACGTGAGAATTGTGTTGGATTTCAATAATGGTAGTTTCCGTGTGTCAGACTATGGGCTTTTGGGCGGAAATGAAAAATCAATAGTTTATCATAGTGCTTATGATTATAACTACTTGACACATATTGAATTAAAATTAAGAATTAATTCTAATGAAAGTAATTATCAATTATTTTTTTTAAAAATTAAATTGGGCGCATATTGGGCAAAAATAGATGACTATGAAAATTTGGGAGAAATTGAAATAAAAAATATAGATAAATACTTTTATAAAATATCGTGGAATAATATTTCTATCAATGGTTTATATCAGGGGGAACTTAAAGAAAAATTAAATTTTTCTAATTTGTTTATTTTAAATATAGATTTATCGAAAGAACTGAGTAGTAAAGAACGTGCAGAAAAAACACAACCGTTTGTAAATTTAATTAGAATTTTAGACGTTGTAAATAGTGTTTTAAAAGATATTTATGCTCAATATTCTTATATCGGACCGTTGCGTGGCGAGCCTGAACGCGAGTATATTTACAGGGATGAGGTTCGAGAAATTGGAAATAAAGGCGAAAATGCAGCTTTTTTATATTTGTCAGAACGCGAAAAACAGATTAAAAATCATTATTTTTACAATTTAGCCAATGATAATTTTGAAAAAAATGAAAATATCTCTTTAAAAGATGCTCTGAACCAATGGTTAACGCTGATGAAAATCCAAAATTTTGATGCAGAAATCATTCATCGGATTATTTATTTAAGTCAAAATGCGAGCAAATTTGATACAACGAAAGTGGGTATTGCGGATGTGGGATTTGGCGTAAGTCAAATTTTCCCAATTGTTCTGGAAGGATTGCGCCTTCAAAATGGCGGAACTTTATTATTAGAACAACCCGAAATCCATTTGCACCCCAATTTACAAATGCAAATGGCGGATTATTTCATTGCGTTAGCTCTTTCGGGCAAGCGCGTGATGATAGAAACTCATAGTGACCATATCATTAATCGGTTAGTCCGCAGAATTGTTGAGGATGAAAAGCATCATTTGAGAAATTTAATTGGGATTTATTTCATAAAACCTTCTGAAAATGGGTCTGTTTACGAACCAATTGTGGTAGATGATACAAAAGGGATTGTAAATTGGCCAACTGATTTTTTTGACCAAACTGCTACGGAACAAATGCGCATTATGCAAGCAGGTTTAAAAAAACGTAGAAATCAACGTAATCATACTAAAAATTTGTAATATGAATATTGTTTTTGAACCTTCATTGTTGTTCATTTCCGAAACCGATTGGTATGACGAGGTAAAACGCGATGCTTTTTTAGAGCATTTGGATGAACAATTGAGTACGATTGATGAATATGAAATTGGTGAAATTATTTGGACAGAAGCATTTGATTTGTTGCTATATGAAACGCCACAAATGTTGCCTTGGCGACAGGAATATTGGGCAGCGATGCAAATTATACCAAACATTTATCGGAAATTAAACAATAAAACCAATTATGATTTTGATGCTTATGATGCAAATTGTTTAATGAAGCCAGATTTTGCAAACACTATAACGACACATGATGCCCTCGGACATTTTTTTAAATTAGTGCATACATTGATAGATTTTGAAGAAATTTTTTACTTATGTGTAGGCGTGCATAACCAACTTCCAAATTTAAATCAATATACTTTTTATTGCAATTGCCATCAAAATCATTTGACTCCGACCTTGATAAATGTTGCAAAAGATTGGTTTCAATACATTAACATATTAGAAAAATTGTTTCCAAAAACGGTAGAAATGTTTGAAGATGTTTTTAATAAAGCAATTCGCGTGACTCGTTTTTGTGAATTTGGGGATAAACCATTGATGTACACACCCGAATTTGAATTGAAATTTAAACAAAAAGTGGTTGGTTCAACCAGAAATCAAGCAGAGATATTAAAGAATATTACAAAACGATTGATTTTGCTTACACCACAAGCTCAAGCAGATGGCAGTTTACAAGACAAGCATTACAAAGGTAAAGACAAAAAAGGATTGCGTCGAATGCGTATTACGCAAGGTACGCGTGTGGATTATGTTTTAAATGAAATAGATAAAATAATTATATTTGTAATGTATTATGATGAAGGCGATTATGATAATAGTTTATAATTTTTTAAATATTAAAAAAATATGATAGATTATAATAAATTACTAAATGAATTGGCAACACGAGAAGGGGAAATCGTTGAATGGAAAGAAAATGTTGCTGACGAACGAAAATTAATTGAAACGATTGTTGCGTTTACTAATGATTTTTTGAATCTTGGGGGCGGTTACATTGTCTGCGGCGCAAAAGAAATTACAGATGTAAATGGTTTTAAATCAGTAGAATATGTTGGTTTAACGGCTTCTAATTTGGAAAAATTAAAAAAATACATTAGTAATACTTGTTATAATCCAACCAAAGTAAATCCGCCCATTATCCCCAAATTCGATGAAATTAGAATTCCATCGGACGATACTAAACGAGTTTTGTTGATAACAGTAGATGCTACTGCGAACGCACATAGTTACAAGGCGGATAATGACATTAAACATCGGTATTTTGTTAGAACGGAGTCGAACACGCGAGCCGCAACAAATGGTTTGGAAAGGGAATTGCTTAGAAGAAAAGGGCAATTAGAGCCTTGGGACAAGCAAATTAATCAAAAAGCGAGTCTTGAAGACATTGATTTATTAATATTGCGTCAGTATTTGCAAGATATGAAATTATGGTCATGGTCTTCAAATCGGTTGATTGAGGATTATCTGTCCGATAAAAATAAAATCGAAGAATTTATACCACCTTTAATGGGTAAATTAGGTGTTGATAGACCATTACATCCTAAAAATTTTGCATTGATGATTTTTGGCAAAAGCCCTATTGATTTTTGTGATGGTGCGTATTCGATTTTTACTATATTTGAAGGTACAGATAGAAGTAAGCAACAGTTTGAAAATCAATGGATTACAGGA
>JBEEMV010000017.1:0-20505 GCA_041192505.1 Bacteroidota bacterium | reverse complement strand
TAAAAATTATTTTTTCGGGCAATGCTTTATCATAAATTAAATTGCTGTTGGCAGCCCAATAATTTTGCTTTTTAATTAATGTAATAGATTGTGCTTTATTCCATTCCGAAACTTTGTATGGCCCAGCACCAGTAAGTAGTTGAACATCATTGCCGTATTTGGAATCATTAAATTCTTTTTCAAAATCGGCTAAATCTTTTTGTGATTCGGCTTTAAAATTGGTATCGCTTAATTGTACATAAGTGTATTTATCCATCACTTTATTTTTATCAAAAAAGCTTTGTTGCAATATTGGATAATCAGCCATGAAATCAGCATTTTGAATATGCTCTTGATAAAATACAAAAGTAAATTGCAATGGATTTTTTGCATCCATTTGTACATCTTTTAAATTATCTAAAGCGCTTTTGCTTTGTGGATTATTGGTAAGCGAACATTTTAAAACTTTCAATGTAAACAATACATCTTTGGCTGTAATTGCCGAGCCATCATCCCACTTTGCTTCGCTTCGTAATTGATAAGTATATTGCAATTTATCGTTAGAAATAATTCCCATATTGGTAACTAAATCAGGCTCTACATCATAATTTTCTAAACCCCAACGCACCAAAAATTTTTGGGTATAATTGTTAATAATAAATCGTGGTTCGTCGCTGGCGTTGGATGGATGCAAGCTGATTGGTTCGCCAGCAAAATGAACAATTACCACATTATCTTTTCGCCATGATTGATTCCATTCGGCATCCTCATTATGAATATATTTTTTGCCGCCAATGCCCGTAAATACTGTTTTGTTATCAAACTCGGTAGTATGTTTTTTGTTATTGCCACACGATGTTATGATTATAGAAATAACTAACAACCAACTTATTTTTTTTATCATAAAAAATTATATTTTGAATAGACCACTTTAATAATTCATTTTCACTACCTCACCTATGTCCTCTCCAAAAGGAGAGGATTTTGTATTATTAAATTGGTCTATGAAAATGATGCTCGAAAAAGTACAACATTTTTTGAAACCAAAATGTAAATTTTTATTTGCTGATGAATTAAAAAAATGCTTAATTTTAAATCAAATTAAATGAGCATGAAAAAATATTTACTTCTGATTTTTATTTCAATTTTATTTATTGCAAAAGCTGATGCACAAATCAGTTGGGGACTATTTCATGCATTAGTCGATAGCTGCGATTTTACAGTACAAAACAATTTTATTACCGTCGATACATCAAATAATAATCTTTGGCAAATTGGGAAATCACACAAAACCTTTTTTGGAAGTTCAAAAGGAATTCTAACTGATTCTACAAACGTTTATCCTAAAAACAATCACTCTGTATTTGAATACAAAACACCAAGTTATTTTGGATGCAACATTCTATCTATAACGCATAAGTATGAAACTGATGTATCAAAAGCAGGTGGTTACATAGAATATTACAATTGGTTAGATTCATCTTGGTATAATTTAGGATTGGGAAATATTCAAAAATTAAGTTTTCCAGAACAAGTATTTTCGGTAAATTTATATACACAAAATGATACCTTATTTAATGGGCAGCCTGGCTTTTCTGGAACTCAGAATAATTGGATAACTACTCAATTTCAATGGGTATGGGAGTATGAAGTTAGACGTAAATCAATGGATTCATTAAAAATTCGATTTCATTTCATGAGTGATTCTACAACATCTTCTAAATCTGGTTGGATGATTGGAAAAATAGCTTTATACACAATAGGTTTCGGAGGTGGTATTAATGAGATGAAAAAAAACAATATTGTCTCCATCTTCCCCAACCCAACCACATCAACATTTACCATTTCAAAAAACACAAATGAAGCTTTACAATTTCATTTGTATAATTTAATTGGGCAGCAAGTTTTTAATAAAAATTTAGTAGAAGCCGAAACAACAATTGAAAGAAATAATTTAGCAACAGGCACTTATCTATTCAGTATTACTAATACTTCGGGCAAAATAATTGAAAATGATAAATTGATTTTTGAATAAAATTATTTATTTTTACTAATTAAACAAATTCAAATGTTACAATATATTCACGACCAAAATGGCAATACTTCAGGCGTTTTTATTCCGATGGAAGAATGGAATAAATTAAAAAACCAATATCATATAATTGACGAACCAATTGATTTTGTAATTCCTGAATGGCATAAAAAAATTGTATTAGATAGAATTGCAACAGCAAAACCTGCCGATTATATAGATGCTGATGATTTCTTTAAACAATTAGCTTTAAACTAATTTTTGAATGAAAAAATATTTACTTCTCATCCTTCTGTTTTGTTTTTCATTTGAAATGAAAGCACAAGTTTATCATCCAATGTTAGGTGATTCGTGCAAATGGAATTGCCTAAATTCAATGATTTATTCAGGAGGCAATCAACCTCAATGGAATTGGTACACCAATATTTATGATTACAAATTTGGACAGGATACAATCATTAATACCAAAGTCTATAAAATAATAACTAAAACTGATGAATTAGGTATTTTGACTAATAACCTAATTGCTAGAGAAGATAGTTCAGCCAAAATTGTTTATTTTATTGATAGCTTAACTGAAAAAGTACTCTACAATTTTAATCTTCAAATCGGGGATTCAATTAATATTAAAACAAAATTATTGTCTTATGAATGGTACTTCATAACTCGAATTGATAGTGTAAATACTTTGACAGGATTTAGAAAAAAAATTACTTTAAAAAATAATTCAAATATAATAGATACCATAAATTGGATTGAAGGAATCGGTTCTGATTACGGTATAAATTATAAAGAAGAACTAAATGAACGTTATCAGAGTGGTGGGGCTGGTTATCTTTTTGGTTTATTGTGTTCGTGGAAAAATGGACAGCAAATTTTTCAAAACCAAAATTTTGGATTCGGATGTTATTCGGTAGGAGGTACAGTTGGTATTAATAAAAATTTAAATTCTTTAATTAAAATCTCCATCTTCCCCAACCCAACTGCATCAACATTTACCATTTCAAAAAACACAAATGAAGTCTTGCAATTTCATTTGTATAATTTAATTGGGCAGCAAGTTTTAAATACAACGCTTAAAGAAAACGAAACAACAATTGAAAGAAATAATTTAGCAACAGGCACTTATCTATTCAGCATTACTAATGCTTCGGGCAGAATAATTGAAAATGGTAAATTGATTTTCGGCGAATAGTAAAAATAAGTTTATTTTTACTTCGTTCAACCCTAATTATACATGCACTTTCATCTAATCATAAAATATTTTATTTCATTAATAATAGTATCGGCCTTGGCTTTGCAGAGCAATGCACAAACTATTAATTACTCATTGCCCGAAAAAAATTCGAACAAGAATTATGATTTTGCGGTATTGGGCAAAACCACCGAAGGCATTATTATTTACAAATATAATAAGTATGAAAATGTAATTCAATGCTATGATAATGAGATGAACATGAAATGGTTTAAAGAAGCGCAGTTGGCAAATAAAAACAGTAATATTCAACACATTTCAATTCACAACAATAAACTATTTGTATTTTTTAGTTATAGAAAAGGCGACGGTGTAATTATTGCTGCGCAAAGGTTTTCGGCAAAATTAGAACCCGAAGGAAAATTGAAAATGATTGATTCGGTAAGTAAAGATTTATTTAAAGATGGCGATGATTGGTATGTAAAACACAGCGAAGATAAAACCAAATACATGGTTTATTACATAATGAATGATGGTAAGCAAAGCACTATAATTCAAACTATTTTAGTAAATGATAAATTACGGATTGTAAAACGAAAAAGCGTTGAAGTACCCGAAAACAGAGATAATATGGAAGATGAGTTGATGGATAATGAAGGTAATTTTTATTTTTTTATTGCCGACCAAGAACATTCTGACATTACACCAAAAATAATATACACCAATCCAAGATACTATAGATTAAATAATGATGCAACATTTTCGGGTGTTAGATTATTAAGCAATCCTACCGTTAGATTTAATTCTATTTTACCAAAAATTGATAATATTAATCATGCCTTAGTTTTTGCTGGTGTGGCTAAAAATAAGGCAGTAAGCGGCATAGCAGGTTTTCAAATATCAAAATGGAATTTAAAAACAGATTCGTTTTCGTTAAATAAATTTGAATCATTTGCCGATGATGTGATAAAAGAAATGAGCCTTACACCCGAATTAGATATTAATAATTATGAAATTACAGATATGGTTTTAAGATTTGATGGGGGCATAATATTAGTTACTGAAAATATTTATACTACGCAACAAACTATTGAAGTACCCAATTATTATTCGCCATCTTTTCCCACCATTAGAACTTATACTTACAACCATAAAGATGATGTGTTTGTACAAAGTTTTGATAAATCTGCGCAGCCAGATTGGTATAAATTAATCAGAAAAAAACAAACCAGCGAAAGCGATAATGGAATGTATTCGGGCTATGGTTTACTAAAAGGAAAAAACAATATTCAGGTAATTTATAATGAACAAATAACTGAGCAATCTAATTTAATACTGCAAACATATAGCGCCGATGGCAATGTAAATCATGGTAGTATAAATAGTGCAAGGCAAAAAAATTTGATGCTAATGCCCGAAAAGGCAAGCCAAGTTTCATTATACGAAATTATTATTCCCAGCCAATTTAGGGGTTATTTACAATTTGTAAAAATCGATTTTTAAAAACAATACCTATATTCTCATTTTCAAAAAAAACGCAAACTATATTTGCATTCTACATGATAAATCATTTACAAACTTTCGAAAAAAATTTAGGTATAGAAAAATGTGTGCTAGTGGCTGTAATTCACGAAAATCAAACAGAAGAACAAGCATACGAATATTTAGATGAATTAACTTTTTTAGCCGATACTGCTGGTGCAGTATGTGTAAAACGATTTACACAACGCATGGCAAAATTAGATAGCAACACTTTTATTGGCAGCGGAAAACTTGAACAGGTAAGGCTTTATGCTGAAGCTAATGATGTTGGGTTGATCATATTTGATGATGAATTAAGTGGCAGACAACAAACCAATATTCAGGCAGTTGTAAAATGTAAAGTGGTAGACAGAACAGGGTTGATATTAGATATATTTGCTTCACGAGCTAGAACAGCGCATGCCAAAACGCAAGTTGAATTGGCGCAATTGCAATATTTATTGCCTCGATTAAAAGGTTTGTGGAACCATTTAGAAAGACAAAAAGGTGGTATAGGGATGAGAGGCCCAGGCGAAAAAGAAATTGAAACCGATCGCCGATTAGTGAAAGAAAATATTTCGAAATTAAAACACGATTTAAGTATTATTGATAGACAATTTACTACACAACGAAAAGGTCGTGGCGAAGTAATCAGAGTAGCTTTGGTAGGCTATACAAATGTGGGCAAAAGCACCACCATGAACTTATTAAGTAAAAGCGAAGTATTTGCCGAAAATAAATTATTTGCCACTTTAGATACCACCGTTAGAAAAGTGGTGATAGATAGAATTCCATTTTTATTAAGCGATACGGTGGGCTTTATTCGAAAGCTGCCACACACCTTGGTTGAAAGTTTTAAATCAACATTGGATGAGGTTAGAGAAAGCGATATTTTGATTCATGTAGTTGATATTTCGCATCCAAAATTTGAAGACCAAATGCAAACTGTAAACACAACTTTACAAGAATTAAAAGTGGCCGAAAAGCCTACTTTGGTGGTTTTTAATAAAATGGATTTATACAAAGAGAAAAATTTTGACGATTTAACACCAAAGAAAATTCAGGAAGAAGTATTGGCCGAATTAGAAAATACTTGGAAAACAAGATTGAATGGAAACTGTGTATTTGTAAGTGCTTTGCAAAAACAAAATTATGATGGTTTACGCAGTACAATTTTAGAAAAAGTAAAAACTTTGTATGAAATTCGCTATCCTTTTATTGCACAAAAATTTTAAGGTTGTACTATTTTTTTAAAACTTCCTTTTTTATTCTTTGTTAAATAAGAACCGAATTTTACATTTGCCAAATCATACTCTAAAAAACAATACTAATTTCAAATGAGTTTAGCTAAATCTTTCACATCATCTATCGGTAAAAAATTTGTAATGAGTCTTACTGGCTTGTTTTTAATTTCATTTTTAGTAGTACACGTTTCCGTAAATTCAATGATATTTATGGGTGATGATGGTGCTACATTTAATACCGCTGCTCATTTCATGAGTCATAATATTATTGTACGAATTTTAGAAATAGGTTTGTTTGCAGGTTTAATTGCACACATTGTACAAGGTTTAATGCTTTGGAGCCAAAACAATGCAAAGCGCCCTGTAAAATATGCCATGAACAAAGGCAACGAAAACAGCAAATGGTATAGCCGTAGTATGGGCATTTTAGGTACACTATTATTAATGTTTTTAGTTTTGCATTTATCTCATTTTTGGGTTGAAACAAAAGCAAATTTGTATTTACACAATGATGCTCCAACCAATACCTATGAAGAGATGAAAGAAACCTTCAGCCAATTATGGGTGGTAATAGTTTATGTATTGGGTGTAATTTCATTAGCTTGGCATTTGTTACATGGCTTTAATAGTGCATTTCAGTCGGTAGGATTAAATCATAAAAAATATACACCAATCATTAAAATGTTGGGCGTAGCTTTTTCTATAATCGTACCATTATTATTTGCAATGATGCCGATATATATGTTTCTGAAAAATTAGAACACAGATACAACTGATTGAGAGAGTAGACACGGATTTTTTTTGATTTTAAAATATTCTAAATCGCATAATTGAAACTTAATTTATTCATATTTTTTATATTATTAAGTATAGTAGCTAAGGCAAAATCGGATAGTGCAACAATATTTTTTACCTATCCAAATGAAGAAACTATGCTGCTTAATCAATTGAATGATATTAAGCATATTAATATTATTTGTAAAGATAAAAAAGCAAAAGGCTGTCATTTTTTTTTAAGCATTGATGAGTATAAAAATGGAAAACTAAATAAACTTGATAAATATTCGGATACTTGTATTTCTGAAACATTAATGTTTTTAGTTGGAAAAGATACAGTTCGGGAAAAGATTGATTTATGCGATAGAATAACCTTTGGTGAGAAAGATTCTGTTTTTAAAATAACTATTGCAGGAAAATTAAATGGCAGAAAATTTAGAATGATTCAAAATTTTCCAGCTATGTCAACCGAGGTTGAATTAAAGGCAAATAACGATTTTACATTAAAAGAAATTAATTGTATTAATGATGGTGAAATGAAAATTGCATTGAATCAAACTACTGCAATTTTATCTTTTTCGCCACCATTTAAAAGTGAATTGGGCTTAGCTAGTTCATACTGTATGTTAGGTACTGAAGAAGTTAGTCAATGGTATCAAAAATTTAAAGTGAAGCATTATTACATCATCAATTTGAAAATTTGTAAAAAATAAATATCGAACATTTAGAAACAGAAATAATAAAGATTTGAAATCAGTGCAAATCAATATTATCTGTTTTATCAGTGTTCTGAAAAAAAATAAACAATGAATTTAAACGCCAACATTCCAGCAGGAGAACTTGAAAAAAAATGGACCGATTATAAAGGTCATTGTAAATTGGTTAATCCTGCCAACAAACGTAATATCGAAATTATTGTAGTAGGCACAGGCTTAGCAGGTGCTTCGGCAGCGGCTACTTTGGGCGAATTGGGCTACAAAGTAAAAGCATTTTGCTTTCAAGATTCAGCCCGAAGAGCACATTCTATTGCTGCGCAAGGTGGCGTAAATGCTGCTAAAAATTATCAGAATGATGGCGATTCGGTATTCCGTTTATTTTACGATACCATTAAAGGTGGCGATTATAGAGCCCGTGAAGCTAACGTACATCGCTTAGCAGAAGTAAGTGGTGCTATCATCGATCAATGCGTTGCTCAAGGCGTACCGTTTGCTCGTGAATATGGTGGCATGTTGAGTAATCGTTCGTTTGGTGGCACACAAGTACAACGTACTTTTTATGCAGCCGGACAAACAGGACAACAATTATTATTAGGAGCATACTCGGCTTTAAACCGCCAAGTAGCATTAGGTACAGTAAAAATGTACGAACGCCACGAGATGCTTGAAGTAGTTAAAATAGATGGCAAAGCTCGTGGAATTATAGCTCGTAATTTAGTTACTGGCGAATTAGAACGTCATTTTGGTCATGCTGTTTTATTATGCACTGGCGGATACGGAAACGTTTTCTATTTATCAACCAATGCCATGGGAAGCAATGTTACAGCCGCTTGGAAAGCGCATAAACAAGGTGCAGCATTTGGCAATCCATGCTTCACACAAATTCATCCTACTTGCATTCCTGTTAGTGGCGACCATCAATCAAAATTAACTTTAATGAGTGAATCATTAAGAAATGATGGTAGAATTTGGGTTCCGAAAAAACAAGGAGATACTCGTAAACCAACTGAAATACCTGAAGAAGAACGTGATTATTATTTAGAAAGAAGATATCCAGCATTTGGTAATCTTGTGCCAAGAGATGTGGCATCAAGAGCAGCCAAAGAACGCTGTGATGCAGGTTTTGGCGTAGGTGCAAGCAAGCAAGCCGTTTATTTAGATTTTAAATTTAATATGCTTCGTTATGGTAAAATTGAAGCCAGCAAACAAGGCAATCATAATCCATCAGATGCTGAAGCATTGGCTTTAGGCAGAGAAGTGGTAAAAGAAAAGTATGGTAATTTGTTTGATATGTATGCTAAAATTACTGGCGAAAATCCATACGATGTACCGATGAGAATTTACCCTGCGGTGCATTACACCATGGGTGGTTTATGGGTTGATTATGAATTGATGACTTCTGTACCAGGCTTATATGCATTGGGCGAAGCCAACTTTAGTGATCATGGTGCTAATCGCTTGGGAGCATCAGCATTAATGCAAGGTTTGGCAGATGGATATTTTGTAATTCCTTATACTATCGGCAATTATTTGGCTGATGATATTCGTACTAAATCTATTCCAACAACGCATGAAGCTTTTGAAAAAGCTGAAAAAGATGTAGCTGATAGAATTAATAAATTGATGAGCATTAAAGGCAATCAAAGTGTTGAAAGTTTTCATAAGCGCTTAGGAAAAATAATGTGGGAAAAATGCGGTATGGCAAGAAATGAAAAAGGATTGCAAGAAGCTATAAAAGAAATTCAGGCTTTACGTGCTGAGTTTTGGAATGATGTATTTATACCAGGCGAAGTAAAAGAATTTAATACAGAATTAGATAAAGCAAATCGTGTAGCCGACTTTTTAGAATTAGGCGAATTAATGTGTATGGATGCATTAAACCGTGAAGAAAGTTGTGGTGGACATTTTCGTGAAGAGAGCCAAGAAGAAGATGGCGAAGCAAAACGTGATGATAGCAAATTTATGTACGTAGCCGCTTGGGAAATGACTGGCAATTGCAATTGGACATTAAACAAAGAAGAATTGAAATATGATGTAATTAAACCAAGTTCGAGAAATTACAAATAAATGAAGGTAAGCGGTTTTACATTAATTCGAAACGGAGTTAAATACGATTACCCTTTTGTAGAATCTATAAAATCGCTGTTGCCATTAGTAGATGAGTTAATTGTGGCAGTTGGTAAAAGTGAAGATGATACGTTACAAAAAGTTCTTTCAATTAATGATTCAAAAATAAAAGTAATCGAAACCATTTGGGATGAATCACTTCGTGAAGGTGGAAGAGTTTTAGCTATTGAAACTGATAAGGCAAAAGCAGTTGTTTCAGCAAATAGTGATTGGTTGATTTATTTACAAACGGACGAATTAATTCATGAAAAATATTATTCACTAATTCAACAAGCTATGTTGAAATACAAGGAGGATAAACAAGTAGATGGTTTGCTATTTCATTACAAACATTTTTTTGGAAGCTACGATTATGTAGCTGATGGAATAAAATGGTATTCAAAAGAAATTCGTATTGTAAAAAATGATAAATCAATTACTTCATATAAAGATGCTCAAGGGTTCAGAAAAAATGGTGAAAAATTAAAAGTGAAACTGATTGATGCCTATATTTATCATTATGGTTGGGTAAAAAACCCTGTAAATATGTTTCAGAAACATACTGATATGGGTAAATGGTGGCGAAATGATAACGAGCAAAAAAAATTTGAGCAGGAAAGTTTATCAAAAAATAAAGGCACAGCATTTAATTTTAATCAAATAGATTCTGTAGCATTATTTACTGAAACACATCCTGAAGTAATAAAACAAAGAGTTGAATCAGCAAATTGGAAAACTGAAATTGATGTAAGCATAAAACACTTTTCATCAATAAAGCAAAGAATATTTTATTGGATGCTAAAAAATTTTGGTTGGCGCCCAGGTGAATACAAAAATTATAAAAAGATATAAACGGTTTATATATGGAACATACAAACATCAACTTAAACTTAAAAATCTGGCGCCAGAAAAATGCGGCAGATAAAGGTCATTTCGAAAACTATCCAGTAAGTGATATTAGCACTGAAATGTCATTCTTAGAAATGATTGATGTGTTAAACGAAAAATTAGTTTCTGAAAAGAAAGAACCTGTAGCATTTGATCATGATTGCCGTGAAGG
Source organism: Bacteroidota bacterium (assembly GCA_041192505.1). GTDB lineage: Bacteria > Bacteroidota > Bacteroidia > Chitinophagales > CAIODY01 > CAIODY01. Next base: position 9,875 of record JBEEMV010000017.1, on the reverse strand, counting down.
TATTTGTGGTATGTGCAGTATGTATATTAATGGCAGAGCACATGGCCCTTGGGAAGGCACCACCACTTGTCAATTACACATGAGAGCTTTTAACAATGGCGATACTGTAACTGTTGAACCTTGGAGAGCAGGCGCTTTTCCTGTGTTAAAAGATTTAATTGTAGATAGAAGTGCTTTTGATAGAATACAACAAGCTGGCGGCTTTGTATCTGTAAACACAGGCAATGCGCAAGATGCTAACTGCTTACCCATCAATAAAGATGATGCTGATCATTCATTTGCAGCAGCGGCTTGTATTGGTTGTGGTGCATGTGTAGCAGCTTGTAAAAATGCAAGTGCTATGTTGTTTGTATCGGCTAAAGTTTCGCAATATGCATTGTTGCCACAAGGACAACCCGAACGTACAACTCGTGTATTAAACATGGTAGCACAAATGGATAAAGAAGGCTTTGGAAGCTGCACCAATACTGGTGCTTGCGAAGCTGAATGCCCTAAAGAAATTTCAATTACAAATATTGCTCGATTAAACAGAGAATATTTATCGGCAAGTTTGTTATCTGAAAAATAATTTTTTTTTATGACAACAAAAGGTGGAATAAAAGTTTATCTATCATTGATAATGCTTTTTATTCCACCTTTTTTATTTCTGCTGGCAACATATTTTAATGCTGCTTTATTTCAAGTAAATTTTTCAACTTATAGTTTTCCTTGGCAAATTTATATACTAACAATAGCAGGCTTAATTGCTACTATTGGTGGTGTGTTAGATTGGCGATATCATCGCATAGTTTTAAAAATGAAACTGCCCGAAAAAGAAAGAAAAGCCGAAGCAATGGCTTTAGGTTTAGGCGGCATACCCATGTTTGTGCTTATGTATTTTGCTACCATTAGCAATTACACAAAGCAATTATTAATTCCAATCATTATTGTTTTAATATATACAGTTGTGGCCATTTGTTACGATGAATTTACATTTCATGTAAAACGTTGCAAACCTATTGAAACCTTGTACCATCGCATGTTGGTGTTGGGCAATGGCATTGCATGGTTGGCATGGTTTCATTTAATTTATTACAAATGAAATGTATTAAATTGTTACAAGCTGCTAAGCAACAAATGATGGCGTTAAACCAAAATGCAACACATCAATTTACCATTAAAAATTTTGAAGAAGGAGCATTTTGGATGTATGAAATTTTAAAAATAATTTCACCCAACAGCCAAATTATTTTTACAAAATCAAAAAAATATGAGTGGTATGGTTGGTTAAAATATGGGTTAAGCATGGCGGCATTTATTATCAGTTTTTTCATTTTTACCAAACTTAATTTTTTATTTATTCCAATTTCATTTATCATATTTTATATAGTCGAAATTCATTTTGCATTTTTATTTCCATTGATGATTGATGGTGTAAAAAAACCAATCCAACAATCCATTTCTATTGTTTATGAAATTGGTTTTATCGCTGCATTAACCACTGTAATAGGTATTGCAGCTTATATGCTTGTTGGATTATTCAATTTTAAACAACCTTTAAAAAATTGGTACATTGGCTGCTTGGCTATTTTAATATGGTATAATAATGATGTTAGAAATAGGATATAATCATTCGTTCGAAATTAGAAAAGAAACTATTTTGCTACCCACAAATGCAAAAATTAGTATTGCATTTTTATCCGATTTTCATTTTAATAAATTCAGCACAACAACAATTAATTCTATCGTTGCTGAACTCGAAAAACTAAATCCTTCTATCATTTTATTAGGCGGCGATTATGTTGATTCTGAAATTGGATTATCTAATCTCAATATTTTTTTATCAAAGCTTCATTCATTTAAAAATGTTTTTGCCATTGCTGGCAATCACGATTATTTTTTTGGAATAGATAAAATAAATCAACTATTTGCAAAGCATACTATTACTTGGCTACAAAATAATTCGGCTCAAATATGCGTTGATGATGTTAGTGTTTTAATTAGCAATAATGTCCTTGAAACCTGCAACAAAGTTGATGTTACAAAAATTTTACTGTTGCATAAACCCATAGTTTCAAAACATATTTCGGCTAATTTCAATTTAGTATTTGCTGGTCATTTACATGGTTGCCAATTTGTGTTTTGGAAAAATAAAAACGGATTATATCCTGGTAAATTATTCTATAAAAATAATTTCATGAAATTTGAAAATGAAAATTGCACTTACTTTAATACTAAAGGCTTAGGCGATACTTTACCAATAAGATTTAATTGCAAAAAAAATTTTATATTTATTTCAAATTAAAATAATGAAAACAATTTTAGCATTTTGTTTATCCTCTATTTATGGCATTACCATTCGCATTGCCTTTGGTTTGTTCGACCAATCATTTGAAATAATGAGCATTGTATTTTTAATTTTTGTGCCTTTTATCATTGGTTATTTAACCATTATTTTTTCGCCAAAACATAAAGTAATAAATTATGGCTTAGCATTTTTTCGCCCATGGCTTACCTGCTTAATTATTTTAGCTATTACCATTTTTTTAAAAGTTGAAGGAGCTATTTGTTGGATAATGATTTATCCTTTGTTTTCAATAGCAGCAGGCATTGGCGGCATGATAGCTTTATATTTTAGAAGAAAGAAAAAAACAAAAGAAGATGAAATTTATTTAGATGATTATGCAAAAAAAGATACACTCAAACTTTCTATAATAATGATTTTGCCGTTGCTGTTTGGATTTGTTGAAGGCAATAAACTTTCGGGTATAAAAAAAATGGAAGTAGAAAAATTTGTAATTATTAATGCTTCGGCTAATGATGTTTGGAATACGATTACATCAAAAAAAATAAATTCGAGTAGCCATAACAAAAAAACATTTTCGGTTTTATTAGGCTTTCCAGCTTTTAAATATGCTGTTGCCGATTCAATTTTTAAAGGCTCGAAAAGATATTCGTATTATGATAAAGGTTTAGTATTTAACCAAACCGTTGACGATTATAAAGTAAATGCTTTTATAAAATTAAAGCTGCATTGCAACCCCGATAGCATTCCTGCAAATGTGATGGACGAACACATTTTAATTGGGGGCAAACATGCAAATATCGAAATGGATGAATACAAGCTAATTGGTATAGATAAAAATCATACTAAATTAATTTTGAGTAGTAAATTTAGCATCAATACACCCATCAATTGGTATGCATCTATTTGGGCAAATTATTTAATGGGCGATATATTAAATGAGCAATTAAAAAATATAAAAAGCTATACTGAATGTAGTAAATAAAAAAAGCCATCTTGAAATTTCAAGATGGCTTTTTGAGTGTATTATTGAATTATTGTTTTACAATTTTTTGATGATACAAAATTGTTTTTTCGTTGCTTATTTTAACAATATAATTGCCATTAGCTAAGCCAGATAAATCAACATCAGATGCATTGCTGCCTGATTTAATAGTTGAATGATAAACGTTTCTTCCCAATAAATCTATCACTTCTATTTTTGTATTTTCTGTTACAGCTTGGTCAAATTTTACTCTGAAAAAATTGCTAGTAGGGTTAGGTGCAATAGTGATTGTATTTTCCAATACATCCATTGAGTAAATACCCGAAGCCGTAGCTAATATTTCAATTGTGTATTGTCCTTTTGAACCTTGATAGCCATCAACAAAAATATAATAAGTAATACCACCATTTAATTTTACTGTATCATCTTTAGTAGTACCAATATTGCAACCTTCGTAGCATCTATCAGGATTTGGCGTAAATGCATTGGTATCGCAACGAGTAGCTGCAAATACACCAACGTGTGCATGTAAACCACCTGTAGCAGGCGATGTAGTTTCTATTACATAGTTTGCAGTATCTGGTGCTGTAAATTTATACCATAAAATATTATTAGGTGTACCGCATACATTATTGGCATATCCTGCTGCAATAATAGCTTGATTCATTGGATCGTTTACTAAAGCATTAGTGTTATCATCAATTACTACAGTGTTTAATACTAATGTTAAAGCACCACAAATAGTATCATTAGCTGGTGATGGTGGTCCTTGAGTGATACCAATGCTAAATGTGCCCGATGTATTACCATTATTAGCACCTTCAACCATAAAATAATAAATTTGTCCGCCTGTCATAAATGTAGTATAGGTAGCATTATTAGTAAGGTTATTGCCTGATGGACCTGTATAACAATTTACCATGGTAAGTGTACCTGTACAACTTGTAGCTGTGTAATATGAAATCATAGTACTTAATCCTACATTAGCAAATGATGCTGTATTGATATTATAATTGCCGCTTGCAGCTGGTGTATATTTATACCACATTGAACCCGAAATAGAACCACTGCAATTGTATCCAGCAGCTTGTACATCGGCATCACGTGGATCAGTAGGTAATGCATCTGTATTATCACCATTATATGTATTGTTAATTAGCATGGTTACAGCGTTGCAAATTGTATCATTGGCAGGTGGTGGTGGTGCTACATCAATCATTACATTAAACACACCTGTTGAATTACCTCTACCATCAATCATGAAATAATAAGTAGTACTTGCATTTAGTAATACTTTTGTCATTACGCTTGTTCCTGCTGCATTCATTGAATTTAAGCAGGTAGCTAAAATAACTGAACTATCGCAACTAGCGCCATTTAATTCAATTAGCCCCGAACGACCATATAATCCACAAGCTGGTGATGATAAAGTAAAATTATAGTAGGTAGTAGTAGTAGGTGTAAAGCTATACCACATAGTATTATTTGGTGGCGAACAATTATATCCAGCAGGTACTACTTGCAATGAATCATAGGCATCGTAATTATTAGCATATGAATTATCGGCAGTATAGGTTGTGCCTATTGTCATAGCTACTGCGCCGCAAATACTATCATTCATGGGTGCTGATGGGCAAGATATACTACCGCCATTGGTTAATACAACCATTACACCGCCTAAGCGCTGAAATCCTGTTCCACCACAAAAACCATTTTTATTAAATACGATATGAAACATACCTGTATATGGTGCAGTAAAAGCTAAAGTATTGTTTACATTCGGAGGTGCATAGGCCGATGGTATTACATTACCAGCACACGATGTATCATTCATTGTAATTGAAATAGTATCTAATGAACCGATGATAGAAATAGTAATTGCATCACCAGAAACTAAACGAATACCATATCCATCGCCATCTCTGAAACGATAATTATTCCCAAATCCACTTGCAGTATCTGCAATAAGAGTGTCGTGCATGGCACACATAAAACCGCCATAACGAGCTGGGTTGCCAGGTTCGGCAAATTGTAAATTGTAAACTTGATTAGCTGCTGTAGGTGTACATTGGCTATAAGCATCAAGCTTAAATAGCATCAACGTAAATACAAATAGAATGAGTAGATTTTTCTTCATTGCAAAAAGATTTTAGTTTTATTATTAAAAATTATTCAATAAATGTAAACTAAAAATTTTTTGCTTGCAAGTTTTTTTTTAACCCAGATTACGCATTAGAAAAATAACTTAATGTTTTATGGTTCGACTCGTTATAGTGAGCCTGACGAACTATCACCATGACGGTCATGGTGAGCTTGTCGAACCATATTCAACTTTCCATAGCTTAAGCTGTGTAAAAAGGAATTTTTACAACTTTAGCTTTTAACAGTTTATCTCGTACTTGAATATATATTTCAGAATCGATAGCTATTTTATCTATTGGCACATAACCCATGCCTATGGCTTTGTTTAACGATGGCGATTGTGTGCCACTGGTTACAATTCCTATTTCATTGCCTTGTGCATCAGTTATTTTATAATCATGTCGTGGTATGCCTCTATCCACCATTTCAAAACCAACTAATTTTTTGGCAGTTCCATTTTTCTTATGATTTTCGATGGCGGCTCTGTTGGTAAAGTCTTTAGTAAATTTTGTAATCCAACCTAATCCTGCTTCAATTGGCGATGTGGTATCGTTAATATCATTGCCATATAAACAAAAGCCCATTTCTAATCTAAGTGTATCCCTGCAAGCTAAACCAACAGGCTGAATACCATATGCTGCGCCGCTTTCAAATATTTTATTCCAAATAGTTTCTGCATTTTTTTCATCAAAATAAATTTCGAAACCACCTGCTCCTGTGTAGCCTGTTGCGGAAATTAATACATTTTCAAATCCACAAAAAGTGCCTTTTGTAAAATGATAATATTTTATTTCAGCTAAATTTACATCCGTTAATTTTTGTAAAACTTCCATTGCTTTTGGTCCTTGAACAGCCAACAGTGCTGTTTTATCGCTAATGTTTTCCATGTCAACATTTGCTGTATTATGTTGCATAATCCAATTCCAATCTTTTTCAATATTGCTTGCATTTACCACTAGCATATATCCATTTTCGCTAACACGATACACCAATAAATCATCTACAATGCCACCATCATTATTAGGCATACAGCTGTATTGCGCTTGATTGATAATTAATTTAGAAGCATCATTAGTTGTTACACGTTGTATTAAATCTAAAGCGCCATCGCCCCGTACAATAAATTCGCCCATATGGCTTACATCAAATACACCTACTGCTTTTCTTACACAATGATGTTCTTCATTAATTCCTTTATAAGTTATAGGCATATTATAGCCAGCAAACTCAGCCATTTTAGCGCCTAACTGTTGGTGTATGTTTTCGAATGGTGTAAATTTCATGATTCGTTATTTTTAATTTGTTTGCGAATATCGGAATAAATACGAATGTGATTATTTTTTTATTGGCTTAAATAAAAAAAGCCCCGAAATATTTCGAGGCTTTTTGAGTAATTGATTCAAAAATTATTTAACCCCATGCATCATTTTTTTCAAGAATGGAGTTAATAAAAATAATATAGCTGATGCTACGCCGCAAAGCACAACAAACACCATAAAAAATTCGAATAAATTATGAATGGTAAAACCTACAAATACAGGATAAGCATCGCTTATTTGATTGGTGGCTAATGTTTTTAATTGCTCGGCAGTGGGTGTAATAGTTTTATCTAACACGGCTTGTAAATCAATTCCTAACTCAGCAGCTTTTTTAAATTTATCGCCTGTGGCAGGTATTAGTGCGCCTAATGTACCAGCCAATGCATAGCCTGCTGCATTTGATAAAAAGAATACACCAAACAATAAAGATGCAAATCTTTTTGGAGCCAATTTACCTACCAATGATAAACCAATTGGCGATAAACATAACTCAGCAAATGTTTGAATTAAATACAATAAAATCAACCATTTGATGGCTAATAAACCACTATTACCCAAATCTTTTACATTAAATGCAATGATTAAATAACTTAATGAAATTAAACCCAAGCCCATTGCTTGTTTCATGGTAGATATAGGTTCTAAGCCTTTGGCTCTTAATTTATCCCATAGCATACTAAATGGTAATGCAAACGAAAATACAAACAAGCCATTAAATATCTGAACCATTGATGGTGGCATATTCCAACCAAAAAAGTTTCTATCGGTTTGGTTATCAGCAATAAAAGTTAATGATGAACCTGCTTGCTCGAAAGCTGCCCAGAAGAACATGATAAAAAAGCCAACCATGTAAATTACCAAAATACGTTGTAATTCAATTTTAGTTAACGAACTATCAGTAATAATTAATCCTGCTAAAGTTAATCCGCAAGCATAAATGATTGGGTAGATTAATGCTTTTACAAAGTTTGTTCCTAAGAAACAAGCAAATGATAAATTGCCATTATGAATAAGGTTTGATAAAAATAATCTAACATTATTCGAACCCGTAAATAAATAATTAAATACAAAAAATAAAACCACAAAACCGCATACTGCAAGAATTAATGATTTGGTAGAGAATACAGCTTGTTGTGCTTCGCCTTCTTCATAATGCGATGCATCATTGTGTTTTGGTAAACCGCCTAATGGTTTTCCTTCGGGCGTTACAACATATTTATTTTTTAAGAAAAAGAAAACTGCTGTACCAATTAACATAGCTATTGATGCGGCTAAAAAGCCCCATTTAAAAGCATGAATATCACGAATGCCACCTGAATCTTTTACATCACCAATCAACGGACAAATTAATTGACCTAAGAATGCACCTAAATTAATTCCCATATAAAAAATGGTAAAGGCAGTATCTAATTTAGATTTTTCTTGCTTTGGATAAAGGCTACCCACCATTGATGAAATATTAGGTTTGAAAAATCCATTTCCAAAAATAATAACGCCTAATGCTATCCACATTAAGTTATTGGCTAAATCTAAATTATTACCAAAAACCGAAGCACTGGTAAATAATAATAATTGCCCAGCCGCCATCATTAAGCCACCTAACAAAATACAATTTCTATTACCAAAAAATTTATCGGCAATAAAACCGCCCAACATAGGTGTTAAATAACATAAACCTAAAAAGCCGCCATAAATTAATGATGCATCGCCTTCTTTCATCATTAATGAATTTACCATAAATAAGGTAAGAATGGCTCTCATGCCATAGAAGTTGAATCGCTCCCACATTTCGGTTCCGAATAAAACCCAAAGTCCTTTCGGGTGTGATTGTTTTGTTTCAGCCATACAATGAATTTAGTTTTTAGTGATTAATATTTTTTTTGATTGCTGTAAATATGCAAAATAAAATTATGAATTTTTATAGAAATAAAAATCCACCATTATAATAGTAGGGTTTAATTACTTTTATTAGATGAAGTATTTTGCGAAGTTGGCGTTACATAAATAGGAACGCTAAACACATTACTAGTGCAACCATCTTGTGTGATAGATAGCGATGGATAAAAGATTACAGGTGTGTTGTAATTATTTTTAAATAATACTTGAATGCTTTTATTTTTATCTGATGAAATAATATTGCCTTCAGGAAAATTCCAATTGTATTTTACTTCGCCACCATCATTACAAGCAAATACATCGCCCAAGCTAAATTTAATAATGCCGCCCGAATGCAAAGTGTCTTTGTTTACTGTATAATCGGCTAATATGGTTGGATAAATTTCTAAAGCAACTGAATCAATATCCGAATAGCAACCTTGCTGAATTACTTGTAACCTAATTTGATCAGATGTAATGTTTTCAGAAATATTATAGTAAGTAACTTTTTGATTAGCGCCATCTACTGGCGGATTGGCATCAATGCCCGAACCAAAATCCCAAATGTATTTTGTAGTAGAATCTCTAATACATGTTTTAGCAATTACCGTCATTTGTTCGCCATTACAAGGCTTTTCATTGCTCACAAATATTTTAGCCGATGGTGCAATAATTTTTATTTTTTTTGATGCATAAGCCACACAGCCATCTTGCGTAAGCTTTAACGTAATGGTTTTATAAATTGATTTGCCATCTTTACAAGTTACATCCCAAGCCACTTTTTTATGCATATCTGTGCTGCTTATACTTGTTTTACCACCATCAAAATTCCATTCGCCTTTTGCATCGCCGCCCCAATCATTAAAATTGCCTGTAAAATCAATATTCAAATATTGCAAATTACAAATTTTTGAAGCTGATAAAGCAAAGCTGGGATTAGGTGGTGGCAATACTTCTACCGAATCAGTAAATACTTTTGATGGCCAAAATTTTGCAGGGTCGCCACTGGTTTGAATTTTTATCACATAAATACCAGGTTGTAAAAAATGACCCACCACTGTATTCTTATCCCGTTCATGATAAAAACTTATGCTATCAGGAAAAATCCAATTGTATACTGCATCATCAAAGCTTTTGCCATTGCCTCGGTAATTTAAAACTACCGAATCGCCAAAGCAAATTTGTTTTTTATTTAATGTAAATGAAGCTGTTAATCTTACTACACCAACAGGCAACATTTTATCATTTGGAACAAAAATAGCTTTTTCTT
>JBEEMV010000016.1:0-8097 GCA_041192505.1 Bacteroidota bacterium | reverse complement strand
TTTTATCTCGGAATTTCAATTTCTTTAATAATATCTTCAATAATCTTTTTAGGTTCAAAGCCTTCCATTTCTTTTTCGGGTGTAAGAATAATACGATGATTCAGTATTTCAAAAGTTACATCTCTAATATCATCAGGCGTTACAAACTCCCTGCCCTTAATAGCTGCCATTGCCTTACACGATTTTAAAATAGCCATTGATGCCCTAGGCGAAGCACCTAAAAACAGGTAAGGATGGTTTCTGGTATTCACTACTATTTTAGCAATGTAATCTACCAATTCATCTTTTATAAAAATATTTTGAATCGTATCTTTCATCTTCTTTAAATCAACAGGTGTAATTACTGCTTCAACTTGCTCAACGTTGGTTTGATTAAAATCTTCTTTAAAGCGTTGTAGTATTAATTTTTCTTCGTTTAAATTAGGATAATCAACCATTATTCTAAACTGAAATCTATCTAATTGAGCTTCGGGCAATTTATAAGTTCCCTCTTGTTCTATTGGGTTTTGCGTAGCCAATACCATAAACGGAAAATCTAACATATGCGTTACACCATCCACTGTTACTTGTTGTTCTTCCATCACCTCAAACAAGGCTGCTTGGGTTTTTGCTGGCGAACGATTTATTTCATCAATCAATACAATATTCGAAAATATAGGCCCACGACTGAAATAAAATTCAGATGTTTTCATGTTAAATACCGAAGTACCCACCACATCTGTAGGCATTAAATCGGGTGTAAATTGTATTCTATTAAAATTTACGTGAATTGTTTTGGCTAATAATTTTGCCATTAATGTTTTAGCAATGCCAGGCATTCCTTCCATCAACACATGCCCACCTGTAAGCAAAGCAACAATCATTAAATCAATGGTTTTATCTTGCCCTACAATTACTTTTTGCATTTCTCTTTTAATTAAATAAACACTTTCGGTAAGTTTATTTAACTCAATAGCCGATACTTTAAATGCAGATTCCATAGGTACTTCAGCCACAGTTTCTGTAGTTGCATCGGGTGTTATTTCATTATTCAAATCCATTGTATAATTTGTTTTTTAAAATTAGTTGTAAGGATAAAATGCATCCTTAATATGATAAATTTCGGGTTCGGGTATTTTATTGGTAATAGAAATAATATCAAATCGTACATCCATATTCAATCTTGTTTTTTGAATATAGCCTTCGGCTAATCTTTGATATTGTCGTTGTTTTGCTTTGTTCACAGCCATTTCGGGTTCACCATATCTATTGCTACTTCTTGTTTTTACTTCGGCAAAAACCAAATCAGTTTTATCTTTTGCTATAATATCTACTTCGGCTTGTCCATATCGCCAATTAGTTTCTAAAATAATATAGCCGTGAGATTCTAAAAATTTCACGGCTACATTTTCGCCAGCATCGCCTATTTGTTTATTGCTTAAATTATTTTCCATTTTAAAAAGAAAAGATGAATGTTACTTAATGGACTTGTGCTGTTTGTATTCCCTAATAACCATTAACCAATAACTAATAACTTTTTAGCCTATCCGTACAATTCATAATGAACAGATTCTTTGCCATAGCCCATTGCCAACAATCTGTCTTTGGCTTCGTTAATCATCGCTGTCCAACCACACAACATAAATTTGCATGGGCGTTTATCAGCAAACATTTTTTCGTACACTGGATGAACATATCCTTTTTCGCCTTTCCAATTTTCATCGCCACGACTTAATACAGGAATGAATTTAAAGTTAGGCATATCTTTTTCCAACTGTTCCATTTCGGCACGATATAAAATATCAGTTTCTACTCTGGTTCCAAAAATCATATAAATGTTTTTGTAAGGTTTGCCAGTACGATAAAAATCTTTAATCATACTGCGAAAAGGCGCAATACCAGTACCTGTGGCAATAAAACAAATATCTTCTTCAACAGGATGGTGCAATAAAAATTTACCTAATGGACCTCTCATCGGTACGTCCATTCCTTCTTTAATATGGTCGAATAAATAAGTAGTACCAGCTCCATTTTCGGCCAATACAATTACCAATTCAATTTTGTTAGTTCCATTTGGTTCAGATGCAATGGAATAACTTCTCCAGCGCAAATTCTTTTTTTCATGAATTGGCAAATCCATAGTTACAAACTGACCAGGTGTAAAATCAAAATTTTCTACTTCAGGAAATTCGATAAAATACTTTCTTGTATTATGTGTTTCTTGTTCGATTTTATAAAATACTCCTTTTTTCCAAGTTAAGTCGGCAGCCATTTGTGTAATATATTTTTTATTGGTGATTAAATTTTTTTAAGCGCTCGAAAATAGGCAAATAAATTTTTTAAAAAAGATTTTTTTTATGAAGTTTCAAAAGTATTTTTAATCATTACAAAAACAGATAACATGAAACAGTTTTTAGTGCAGATTTATAAACGAAAATGGTTAGTTGTATTGCTATTATTAATAAAAATAATGGTTGCCATTTATGTTTTTCGAGTGCCGTTATTAAGATTATCAGGCAATATTTTAATTAAACAAGATGAATTAAAAACTTGCGATGCCATATTTGTATTAAGCGGCAATGCCACTGATAGAGCCACAGAAGCAGCTTTATTATACAAACAAGGAATAGCAAAAAAAATAATTTGTACAGGTGGTAATCAAATTGGCGATTTTAAAATATTAGGTTTAAAAGAATTAGAATCGGATATGATTAGATTACGATTATTGCAATTAAACATTCCCGATTCGGCAATCGTGGTTATTCATCAAGGTACTAGCACATTTGAAGAAAGCCAAGTAATAAAATTATATTGCGAAAAAAATAAAATAAAACTTGCAACCATTGTTAGCAGTGCATTTCATACCCGACGAATTTATTCTGTAATTAGTAAAGCATTTTTAAATTCAGATACTAAAATATTGGTTCATGCTGCACCTTCGAAAAGCTATAATATTAATGAATGGTGGAAAGATGAATATGGTTTGTTGGCGGTGTACGATGAATATATTAAGCTTGGTTATTATGCTTTGAAACATTAAATGCTATTCGAAATCAAATCTGCTCCTTCTGCACCAGTTAAACTTCCAAGCGCAATACCCATTCCATTGCAGCGTACAGCCACAGCAATGTTTTTTTTAATGAATTTAATTATCGGTAATTTTTCATTTCCAATACCCATTATACCACTCCATCGCATATCAATTTCAAATGATTGATTTGGTAAAATAGTATTTTGTAATAGCTCATCTAAGCGGCTTTGAATGATAGAAGTAAGTTTTATTTCATCCGTAGCTTCTTCATCAAAAGCCAAATTTCTGCCACCGCCTAGTAGTAATCTGTTGCCCACATTACGAAAATAATAAAATCCTTTATCGTAATGAAAGGTTCCTTTTATTTTTAAATTACTAATAGGTTGTGTAATTAAAACCTGCGCTCTTGCTGGTTTTACATCAATATCTTGAATAAGATTTTTAGCAAAGCCATTAGTACAAACCAATACTTTTTTTACTTTGAAATAAAAATCGTTTGTAATAATATCGCATCCCAGTTCCGATTCTTTCAACTCATTTATATTCAACCCAAATAAAATTTGTATGCCTACCGACTGTACTTTACTAAGCAATGCTTTCATCATTTTACCAGTATTTATTTGGCTTTCAAATGAATTTTTAATTAGATGAGAAGTATTATTAAAACCAAAATCAATTATTTTTTTATCATCAATTGAAAAAATATTTGCCGCCCCAATTATGTTTTTTAATAGCTTATTTAAGACAGGAATTTTATTTTCACATTCAACATATAGCTCGTTATCGTTGGTTGAAAATAATTCATAGCCCCCATTATTTTCCAATTCTAAATTATCAATACCTATTATTTTTTGTAGCAATTGTAAGCCTTTCCATCGTTTTTCAATTAAGGATAATACATTTTGTTCATTGCTTGTTTTTATATCTTCTATTATTTCCGATACACTGCCGAAGCAAGCAAAACCAGCATTCCTACTACTTGCACCGTATGGCAGAGCCGAACGTTCAACTACAAGAACATTTAATGTGGGCGATTTTTTCTTTAAATGTAAAGCTGCACTTAAACCTACAATGCCAGCACCAATGATGCATACATCAATATTTTTAAAGTAAGTTTCACGTTCCCAGTAGGATAGCATATAAAATGTTTGTTGCAAATAAACACATTCTATATTTATTATTTTGAAACTAAATAATTCATATACTGCTATATTTACTTTCATAAAAACAAAAAGATGAGCTATCCTTATCAAATAAAATCATTAGAACAATACCACGAAGTTTATAAAAAAAGTGTTGAGCAACCCGAACAATTTTGGGCTGAAATTGCCGAGCATTTTTTGTGGAAAAAAAAGTGGGATAAAGTTTTAGATTGGAACTTTAAAGAACCGAAAATACAGTGGTTTCAAGGTGCTACATTGAACATCACAGAAAATTGTTTGGATAGACATCTTACCCCCTCTGCCTTTGGAGAGGGGGCAGGGGGTGAGGTCGCTGCCATCATTTTTGAGCCCAATAATCCAACCGAAAAAAGTATAACGCTTACTTACAAAGAGTTGCATTTTAAAGTGATGCAATTTGCCAATGTGCTAAAAAATAATGATGTAAAAAAAGGCGACAGAGTTTTAATTTACATGGGCATGATTCCTGAATTAGCAATCGCAGTATTGGCATGTGCAAGACTTGGAGCGATTCACAGTGTGGTGTTTGGCGGTTTTTCAGCACAATCAATTTCAGATAGATTGCACGATGCAAAAGCTGAATTTATCATCACTTGCGATGGCGCATTTCGTGGCGAAAAAATTATTCCACTAAAAAATGTAATTGATGATGCGTTGGTCAATTGCGATTTTGTGAAAAATGTAATTGTGGTTGAACGAACACAAACACCTGTGAGCATGCTTAAACAAAGGGATTTGTGGTGGCACGATGAAATTAAAAAAGTAGAATTGCAAGGCAATCCATTTTGCGAAGCCGAAGAAATGAATGCCGAAGATATGCTGTTCATCTTGTACACAAGCGGCTCTACGGGCAAGCCCAAAGGTGTGGTGCATACTTGCGCTGGCTATATGATTTGGGCAAACTACACTTTTGTCAACGTGTTTCAGTATCAAAAAAATCAAGTGCATTTTTGCACTGCCGATATTGGTTGGATAACCGGACATAGTTATATTTTGTATGGTCCACTTTCGGCAGGTGCTACTACGCTTATGTTTGAAGGCATTCCTACATTTCCTGATGCTGGGCGTTTTTGGAAAATTGTAGATAAACATCAAGTAAATATCTTGTACACCGCTCCTACAGCCATTCGCAGCCTGATGAGTTTTGGATTAGCTCCTTTAGAAAACAAAAATTTATCTTCATTAAAAGTTTTAGGAACGGTTGGAGAGCCTATCAATGAAGAGGCTTGGCATTGGTACGATAAAAATATTGGCAAAGAAAAATGTCCCATTGTGGATACTTGGTGGCAAACCGAAACGGGTGGAATTATGATTTCTAATTTGGCTGGTATTACGCCTGCAAAGCCATCTTACGCTACTTTGCCATTGCCCGGTGTGCAACCAATTTTGGTGGATGAAACAGGAAAAGAAATTGTTGACCTCACCCTAAATCCCTCTCCTTTGGAGAGGGACTTGAGTACAGTGGCTGTGAGTGGAAATCTCTGCATCAAATTTCCTTGGCCTGGCATGTTGCGAACAACTTATGGCGACCATGAACGCTGCCGACAAACTTATTTTTCTACTTACGAAAACTTGTACTTCACTGGTGATGGGTGTTTGAGAGATGCCGAAGGAAATTATCGCATCACTGGCAGAGTGGATGATGTGTTAAATGTGAGTGGTCATCGCATTGGAACTGCGGAAGTGGAGAATGCTATCAACATGCACAATGGTGTGGTGGAAAGCGCTGTGGTGGGCTATCCGCATGATATTAAAGGGCAAGGCATTTATGCTTACGTAATTTTTTCAGGCGAAATTTCAAATGCAGATTTGATGCGAAAGGATATTTTGCAAACCGTTACTCGAATTATTGGAGCGATTGCAAAACCTGATAAAATTCAGTTTGTAAGCGGCTTACCAAAAACTCGAAGTGGTAAAATCATGCGTCGAATTTTAAGAAAAATTGCCGAAGGCGAAACCGAAAACTTAGGCGATACTACAACTTTGCTCGACCCAAATGTGGTGGAAGAAATTAAGAAAGGAACAAAATTGGGCCATTAGCAATTCATGCTTATAATAGATTGATATTGCAATTATTTCAGCTATGAATTTTAAAGACTTATAATTGCCAATCTATAGGCGATTTACCTTGTTGTAATAAATATTCATTTGTAAGAACAAAATGTTGGCAACCCAAAAAACCACGATGAGCAGATAGTGGAGAAGGGTGAGGAGCTTTAAGAATAAGGTGTTTGTTGGCATCAACCAAGGTTGCTTTTTGTTGTGCAAATGCTCCCCATAATAGAAAAACAACCCGATTGTTTTTTTCAGAAATCAATTTAATAACAGCATCAGTAAAGGTTTCCCAACCAATTTTACTATGCGATAAAGGCGAATTTGCTCTAACTGTTAAAAATGCATTTAGCAAAAATACACCTTGCTTTGACCATTGCTCCAAGTTACCATGATTAGGAATAATAAATTGAGGGTAGCTGAGTTTTAGTTCTTTAAAAATATTTTGTAATGATGGCGGCGGCGGAATATTCCGTTGTACCGAGAAACATAGGCCATGAGCTTGATTAATGCCATGATAAGGATCTTGCCCTAAAATAACAACTTTAATATCTTTACATGTAGTGTTATTAAATGCATTGAAAATATTTTTTCCATCAGGGTAAATGATTTTACCCTCTGCCTTTTCCTTTTTTAGTTGGTTTACAATTGATAAAAAATAAGACTTATCAAATTCATTTTGCAGTAAGGCTTTCCACGATGCTTCAATTTTTACATCCATTAAGTTAGTATAAATTTTTGAATTACTTTAATTACAGTTGCTTCAATAATTTAGCAGGCACACCACCAATTACACTATGCGAAGCAAAAGATTTATTTACTACACTACCAGCCGCAATTACACAGCCATCGCCAATTTCAACGCCATCTAAAAAAGTAACTTTACTTCCAATCCAACAATTTTTTCCAATCTTAATTCCTTTTCTTGTGGTGCCTTGCATTCTTATTAACTCATCATTGTTTTCAAAATTATGATTTTCAGGATGACAACTTAAATATTGCCCAATGATGCAATCGTCACCAATTTCGAGCCCACCTGCGCCGCCTAAATAAGCAAATTCGCCCATGCCTACATTGTTGCCAATCTTAATATATTTTCCTAAATCATTAAATGTGGTGGATACAATTAATCGGCTAAAATCTCCAATGCTTACATTGTTGCCAAATATAATCCCTTCAGTTCCTAAGCCGCTAAGCAAAACGCTTTCGCCAATTTTCATTTGCTTGCCCCATTTTATTTTATGCTGAAATCGTGTTTTTGCATTTCTGCCCACCACAGATTTTATAGGCATCGAACCTTTTAATAAAAATTTATAACTGCGTAAATGCCCAATTGCCAGCGAACTTATTAAGGATGCAATCATCCGTCCATCCACTTTTTCGTGAAATGAAAAAGCTGGATTTCGTAAGCGAATTATTTTTTCAATTACTGTTTTCACTTTTTATTTTTTGAATTATCAATATGGTTATAAATAGTTTCAATAGTTTCATCTAATACAATATTATTTACCACCAAATACTTGCTATTACTGAATTTTTTAGAAAGTTTAGCAAAATGAGTTGTGTACTCGGCAGTTAATTCGTTGATGGTTTCAGCCGATAATTCTTGCTTGCGTTTTAAAATTAAATCGGCAGGTGCTGTTAAAAAAAAATTCAATTTTGGTTTTAATAAAAATGAATAAAATGGTTCGGTAAATTTTTTAGATAAATCAATATTGCTCCTTCGGGCATCATGCACAAAATCAAAATAATATCTATCATACAAAACCACATATCCCCTACTCACATATTTTAATTGAACATAAAATTGCCCTACAAAATAATCGAAATAGTAATAAGCAAAACGAATTAATG
>JBEEMV010000015.1:0-9321 GCA_041192505.1 Bacteroidota bacterium | reverse complement strand
GGTATATCTACCTAAATATTGCATGGGTTGTTTTCCATTTTCCGATAAATCAATAATGGATAATCGCTGATGACCAAATGCAAAATTTTGATGATAAAAAAAACCGCTGTCATCGTTTCCTCGATGAGCAGCGGCTTTTGTAATTTTTTGAATATCGGCGGATAATACAGGCGTATTGTTTTTATTAATAATTCCTGCAATGCCACACATATTTATTTCAAAGCATAAATTCGTTCAATAATTTCAACCACTTTTAATCCTTCTAAAGCATTAGTAGTTGCTGTTGATTTTCCTGTTAAAGTATCTACCACATTTTCAATTACAAAGTGATGATTGGCTGCACTGCCTTTGTATTGACCATAATCATTGGGTGGATTGCAAGGCGGTAAAGTAGGCATTGTATAATCTTTTACATGGCAATATTCTACCACATCCATGTATTGTCCGCCAACTTTTATGCTCCCCTTCTCTCCTATCACTGTCATGCTACTTTCTAAATTTTTATCCCACATGCTGGTAGAATAATTTAAAATTCCCATGCCACCATTTATAAAATTAAAACTTACCGAGCCGCTATCTTCAAAGGGTGTGTAAGCATGATTAAAATTATTGAATCGTGCATTTACATCTTTTATATCGCCAAAAACCCAATACATAATATCTAAAAAATGACTGAATTGTGTGAATAACGGACCACCATCTAAATCTAAAGTTCCCTTCCAACCACCTTTTTTATAATAGCGTTCATCCCTATTCCAATAACAATTTATTTGAACCATGAATATTTTGCCTAATCGTTCTTCATCAATTATTTGTTTTAGCCAAGCCGATGGCGGACTATAACGATTTTGCATGACACAAAATACTTGTTTATGAGCTTGTAATGATTTATAAATTACTTGTTCGCATTCGGCTTTTGTAAGCCCCATTGGTTTTTCAACTACTACATGGCAAGCGTTTTCTAAAGCTTTTACAGCATGTGCAGCATGAAATCCATTTGGCGTACAAACATTTACCACATCAGCTTTAATGCCCGATGCAAAAAAATCATCTAAAGTTTTAAAGAAAGGTACTTTGTATTCTGAATCAACAAAATTTTTCAATTCATCATTTACATCAATTGCAGCTACTAATTCGCAATGGTCGTTTTTACGAACCATTTCAGCATGACGCTTTCCAATATGCCCTAATCCAATTATGGCAAATTTAATTTTTGACATTTATCTTTTGTTTGTATTTGTTTAAAGCCCAAAGTAAAATTGTAAGTATGCTGGCAATAAATAAAATTGATAGCATTAATAATGTTACATTATATTCTTGAAAAATAAATATAAATATGATGAACAATACATTAGTAAAACCAAGTGTAAATGTGGCTTGTAAATGTGTCATCCCCAAATCTAATAATTTATGATGAACATGAATTTTATCGGCATGAAAGGGAGATTTTTTTCTTATGATTCTAACAGAAAAAACTCTCAACAAATCATATAACGGAATAATGAGTATACCAAATGCTAGAACTGGTGCAGTATGTAGGCGATGACTTGTATCATTTACATGATTCAAGTTAATAAATTCTAAAGTTAAAACTGAAATTATAGTTCCCATTAGTAATGAGCCGGTATCACCCATAAATATTCTGGCTGGTGTAATATTAAATCTTAAAAATGCTAATAAACCACCCATAACTGCCAATGAAAAAATAAACAATTGATTAGCTGACTCACCAACATGATAAAACCAAGCAGCGTATGCTGAAATAACAATGAAACTAATTGTTCCAGCCAAACCATCAATACCATCAATTAAATTAAAAGAATTTACAATTACTACAATAGTGAATACAGAAAAAATAATACTAAACTCATAGTTCAAATTATAAATTCCAAAAACGCCACCAAATGAAGTTAGTCTAATATCACCCAACCACACCAATACAAATGCCGCTATAAATTGACCAATAAATTTTGTGGTGGCTGAAAGTATGATAATATCATCTTTTATTCCTAAGAAAAAAAGAATAATCATAGCTGCCATTAAATATTGTAAATCGGCAAATTTGGTAAAATCGCAAAATAATAAAGCGGCAATAGATGACCCAGCAAATATAGCTAAACCGCCTAATGTTGGCACTTTGCTTTTATGCAATTTTCTACTATCAGGCTCATCAAACAAGTGCTTTATTTTTGCCACTTGTATGATAGAAGGAATACTGATGTAAGTGATTATAAATGCAAATACAAATGCCAAAGCTGGCATTGCAAAATGTGAATCCTTTATTTGATGTATGAAATTCAATACTTAGTTTTATTGGCGCAAATATAAAATTATTATTCAGTTAAATACTACCAAATATTGGGTAAAGAAATATTTATTTGAATAGGTTCGTTAGTATCATTAATAATTAATTATTTTGCTATTCATTAAATACTATGAAGTTATACGCTATAATTCTGTTGCTATGCTTTTTTTGTTTGCCAATTAAAATATTTGCAACACATAATCGTGCTGGCGAAATTGTGTACAAGCATATTTCAAATAATACCTATGAAATCACAATAGTAGTTTACAATAAAAATCCATTTACATCAACAACGCCTGTAGCTTATCGTTATGCATTAAAAGATGTAAAATGGGGAGATGGCGATTCATCTACAATTTATAAAACTGATTCGCTAACAATTTGCGATTCAATAATTCGAAATCAATACACAGCAAGGCACACCTATCCCGGACCAGGCAAATACACTATTTGTTGGGGCGAACGCAATAGAAATGGTGGCATTTGTAATATTAACAATTCAGATGATGTGGCATTTTATTTACAGAGTGAATTAGAGTTTCCTGACCCTCAATTTTTAGGTTATAATAATAGTGTAGTATTTTTAAATTCGCCTGTAACCTTTGCTCATGTGGGTGTTCCGTATCGATACAATTCAAATGCATTTGATGTTGATGGCGATAGCTTGGGCTATGAATTAACTTCACCGATGTTAAATTGTGGTGTTGGCATTTCACCATTAAACTATACATTTCCGCAAGGATTAACATTAAATGCAAAAACAGGTGAAATAAACTGGACCCCATCTGCTTGTTGTATGGTTAATATTGCATTCTGGGTAAAGGAATATAGAAAATTATTAAATGGGCAAGTGAAATATGTAGGCAAAACATTACGAGATATGCAAATATTGGTTAGTTGTAATACCAATCATCAACCCCTATTTCAAAACATTAATGATATATGCATTTACGCAGGACAAACTATTACACAACAAATATCAGCAACCGATATTGATAATACTCAATTATTGAATTTAACAGCCAATGGCGCCCCTTTCAACAGTATCGTTTCGCATCCTGCATCTTTTACAACATCGCCACCATCAACAAATGTAACGGGTACTTTTACATGGCAAACCGACTGTAATGATATTCGCCCACAATTTTATCAAGTCGTATTCAGAGTTGTAGATTCAATTCCATTTGATGGTAGTTGCAGCAATAATTCATTAAATGATAATTATACATGGCGTATTTTTTTATTACCACCACCGCCACAAAACGTAGTAGCTGTGCAAGTTCAACAACACATTCATGTAAGCTGGCAATCGCTTTATTCATGTTCTTCTTCACCAAAATTTAAATACTTTTCAGTTTGGCGAAAAATTGGTTGCGAATTTGAACCAATAGATTCTTGCCAGCAAAATTTAAGTGGCACTAATTATCAAATGATAGCTAATAAAATTTCAGCATATAATATTGATGACTTCAATGTAGTTCGTGGGCAAACTTATTCGTATAAAATAGTTGCCGAGTTTAATGATTTAGCTCCAAGCGGTCAGCCATACAATGCATTTAGCAGTGCGCCTTCTTTGCAAGCTTGTGCTTCATTAAAATTAGATGTGCCCGTAATTATTAACGTAAGTGTTGTTCAAACCAATCCTGCTGTGGGCGAAGTTTTTGTAAGATGGAGCAAACCAAGTGTTTTCGATTTTGATACTTTAATTCATACACCACCTTATACTTTTGAATTGTATCATGGAACAAAAAATAATTCGATAAACACAAAAGTAACAACCAAAACTTTCAACTCGTTTCATCAAATTCAATTACCCACTGATACTTCGTTTAATCATCAAAATATTGATACCCGAAATGATAAACATTTTTATCAAATAAGATTTTTTGCAAATAATAAAAACGATAGTATTGGCTCAACAGACATAGCATCATCAGTGTATTTAGATGCTATTGGTGCTGAGAAAAAAATTATTTTAAAATGGAGCGAAACTGTGCCTTGGGTAAACGATACGTTTGTTATTTTTAAGTACAATAAAATTTCAGGTTTATTTGATTCGATGGCAATTACCAATAACCATTTGTTTACCAATTGGAATTTAATTAATGATAGCCTTTATTGTTATTATATAAAAAGTAAGGGCTTTTTTACAGCTCCTAATTTTAATTATACAACTATAAATTTATCTGAAATTTCTTGCGCCATACCACATGATACCACTGCGCCATGTATCACTACATTATCAGTACAAAATGATTGTGAAAATGCTGCTACGCCTAATAATGATGCATCAATTCAAAATCATCTTACTTGGATAAATCCTAATACGCTTTGCGATGATAATGATGTAAAAAAATATTACGTTTATTATTCAACTACAGATTCGTTGCCATTAATAAAAATTGATAGTATTTCGCCAGCCACCAATACAAGTTTCAATCATTCTTACAATAATTCTGTAGCAGGTTGTTATGCCATTACAACTATTGATTCGGCAGGTAATGAAAGTAAGTTTAGCAATATTGTATGTAAAGACAATTGCCCAATTTATATTTTACCCAATACATTTACCCCAAATGGCGATGGCAAAAATGATTTGTTTCATCCGTTTTTACCCTATCGATTTGTTGACCATATTGAACTAAAAATTTACAACAAATGGGGTAGCCAAATTTTTTATACAGAAGATGCAAATATAGGCTGGGATGGAAAAAGCAATGGAAAAGAAATGGATGCTTCGCAATATTATTATGTATGTTATGTTTACGAAATACGAGTAAACGGAATTGTAAAAAATAAAACTCCATTAACAGGTTTTATTGAATTGATTAGATAGAGAATATTAAAATTAAGAATGCCGATTACACACCCACACATTCAAAAGCTAATTCAATGTATTAATTTAGAAGAAGCCGAAGAAATAAAACGATATAGCCTCGACCAACAACAAAGCTTGAAAGCCTTAAAAGCAGAAGGTTTGGCGTTGCATCCAATTGTAGTTACTCGAAAAACATTTGGCTATGCTGATTATCCTGAAATCAGTTTTAGATTAAATTTTCCTGCTGAAACTAATCGCTTTAGAGATGGAACTGCAATTGAATGTTTTATCAATGGCGAACAACCTGTGAAAGGAATTTTGATAAATTTAGAAGGAAGAAGTGGGGAGTTTCGCTTGTTCGCTCCTGATTTTCCTGATTGGATTGAAGATGCAGGCGTAGGCATCAAATTAGCACCCGACCAACACACTACATCCATCATGAAAGAGGTGTTGAATAATTTAGAAAGCAATAAACCGCTGTTTAAATTGTTTGATAAAATTCATACCACTACTCCCTCTCCTTCGGAGATGGTTGGAGTGAGGTCTATCATTTCGCCCTCTCCTTTGGAGAGGGATGGGGTGAGGTTTTCTTTCAAAAATATTCGCTTAAATGAAAGCCAACAACAAGCCGTCAACGCAATTATTGAAAATGAAGAAATGACGATTGTGCATGGTCCGCCTGGCACTGGAAAAACAACAACTTTGGTAGAAGCCATTTTTCAATTAGTAAAAAAAGAAGAAAAAATATTGGTGTCAGCACCCAGCAACACTGCTGTTGATAATATTGCCAAAGGATTGATAGCACAAGGTTTGAAGATACTTCGTGTAGGTAATTCAAGTAAAGTAGATGAAACAATTTTTAAACACACACCCGAAGGAAGGTTGGCAAACAGCCAACAACAAAAAGAAATTAAAGAACTAAAAATTAGAGCCGAACAATTTCGCCGAATGGCTTTAAAATACAAACGAAGTTTTGGTAAAGCGGAAAGAGAACAACGCAATTTGTTATTTAAAGAAGTGAAAAATATTCGCAGCGAAATAAAAAACATTCAAGCTTACAACGAACAAAAATTGTATGAAGAAGCGGATGTGATTTTAGGAACACCAATCGGTTTGTACGATTCAAAAATTAGTAAAATAAAATTTCAAACAGTTGTGATTGATGAAGCAGGGCAATGCCTCGAACCGCTTGCTTGGTGCATCTTTCCGTTTGCCGAAAAAATTGTTTTGGCTGGCGACCATTTGCAATTACCACCTACTGTGTTGAGCAGAGAAGCGATGAAATCAGGTTTCAATCGTTCTATTTTAGAAGTCAGTTTTACAAAAGTGCCACAAGTTTTTTTGTTAGATACACAATATAGAATGAGGGAATCTATTGCTCAATTTTCGAGTAATTATTTTTATGAAGGGAAATTAAAAACAGCTGTAAAGGTTAGTGAAGACACTGACCTTGGCAATGGCAAAAGCAACCACATTTGTTTTATTGACACAGCTGGTTCGGGATTTAATGAAACAAAAGGTAATGATGGAACGAGTTTGCAAAACGAAGGCGAACTGCGATTGATTCAAAAATTGATGGAAACTGAAAATTTGAATCCTGCCGAAACAGCAGTGATTTCGCCATATTCAGGGCAAGTAGCTGCAGCAAAAGAAATATTACCCAACATGCGAATCAGCACCATTGATAGTTTTCAAGGGCAAGAAAAGGAAACAATTATTCTTTCATTAGTTAGAAGCAATGAGGATAATGATATTGGATTTTTGAAAGATTATCGGCGCATGAATGTGGCGATTACCAGAGCAAAAGAACAATTATTTGTGATTGGCGATAGTGCCACCATTGGTGGCGATGCATTTTATAATTCGTTTCTTACTTACATCGAAACGCATGGAAATTATAGAACGGTTTGGGAATTTGAATTGTGAGTTTTAAAACGCAAACAGCCAATAAAATTTTACCACATAGCAACATAGTTTTCAAACCTCATCTTAAATCCTTCTCCAAAGGAGAAGGACTTGAATACAAGGGCACATAGTAGTTCGACAGGCTCACTATGACATCAAGCAAGCGAACAAATAACATGCTATAGAAAGTTGAAAAAGAACTCAAGTTTATTATTCGATTTCTTCCACTAAATATTTATTGCCGTTTATTTCAGCCTCCTCTCCTACTTTCAATCCTATCAATTTTAATCCCAAAGGCGATTGTGGTGAAAGTGCAATAACAGCAACACTTTCAATCGTTACTTTGCCCAATGCAACGCTCACAAAAAAATAACCGTTGTTGGTTTTTACTAAACTACCATTTATTATTTTGTTGGATAACCTCACCCCAACCCTCTCCAAAAGAGAGGGAGAAATGGCAGGACTTATTTTTTCTAAAATAGTTTTTTGTGCCAAAGCTTCTTTCAATTGTTCACGAATATTGGCTTGCTCAATTTGTACCATTGCCAAAGCAGTTTCATGTTTATCGCCTGCAGTGCTTTTAGTTTCATTGGCGCCACTTTCTTTTAAATCGTTTAATCGAGTTTGCAATAAGGTTACTTTTTCAGTAGCTAATTGTAAAAAGTGGGAATAGATTTTTTGTTTAAAATTCATGCTTTAAAACAAATAAATATTAATTAATGTAAAAAATAAAAAGGCTGGTTTATTGCTAAACCAACCTTTTAAATTATTAATTTTTTTGAAAATTTATTGTAATGACATTTGAACAGGTAAAGTAAATTGAACTTGTACTGGTTTTCCATTTTGCTTACCCGGAACCCAATTTTTCATTTTCTTTACTGCATCAACAGCTGCCTGACCGCAACCATCACCAATATCTCTTAATATTCTAATATCACCAATTGCACCCGTTTCATTAACTACAAATGTTAATACCACTTTACCCTCGGTTTGATTTTCTCTTGCTCTTGCTGGATATTTAATATTTGAACCTAAAAATTCCTGCATAGCATCTTCACCACCTGGGTAAGCTGGCATTTGCTCAACAAATGTAAAAATGGTTGGCTTTGCATCTACTTCTTTACCAATACCTGGATCAACCTCTAATTGATCAACACCATCTTTATTACCTTCTTGCGTTTTATCGCTAATTACCACTTTCTGAATTTCCTCTTGTTTAGGTGGATCTTCATGCACTTCCTCATCCTTTTTAATTACAGGCGGCGTAAATTTTATAGTCGCTTTTAAAGGTGGCGGCGGTGGTGGCGGTGGTGGTGGTGGTGTTTTAGGATCAACTGGTGGCGGCGGTTTAATATTAGCCAAATCAACCAAACTTACTTTTTGTTTTTCGATTGGGGCATCCTTAAATATTTTTTTCCAAATTACCGGTCCAGCTAAGCATAATGCAAACGTAATAAATGAAATGATAAAACCACGAGCTACGTGCTTATCATACACTCGGCGTAAGAAGTATGCACCATAAACTTTATTGCGACCATCGAACACAATATCGTTTAAATCAGCATTTTTTATTTTGTTTAAATCCATGTTTTTGAATTTGATTTTATTGAAAATTAAATACAGCTATTATTCAACAGCTACATTTTGAATCATTTCTTTTTCTGGTTTAGATATATCAACGATAGCGTATACTTTAATGTCGCAAATTTTCATTTCATCTAAAATATCTACTACATTTTTGTAATTACTTTTTTCATCAGGTTTTATTAAAACCACTGCTCCATCAGCTCGTTCTTTAGCTGAAAGATTTGGGTTTGAAGCCACTTCTTCTTTTCTTCTTAAAATAGCCTGACGAATACTTTTTTTACCATCGTTAAAATAGCCAACTTCAATTTTAGTTTCTTCTGGATTTTCACCAGTACCTAAATAATAAAACACACGATTATCGCTTCCTAATATTAAAGTAATAGCTCTTGAATTTTTAACTGGAAGCTGTTTAGTTTTATCTTGAATTTTATCGGGCATACCCAATTCCATTACCATAGGCTTACTAAAAGTAGTGGTAACCATAAAAAAGGTAACTAACAAAAATCCTAAATCAACCATTGGAGTCATATCAACCCGTGGGGAGCTTTTCTTTCCTCCCCCTGTATTTACTTCTGCCATAATTTTATTTTTTAGTTAAAGGATTTGCCTCTAAATTGGTAATTAAACTAAATTGGTTTACATTCTGTTTTTGCAATATATCCATTACCGTTTTAACGGCTGGATATTGCGTTTTCATATCGCCTTT
>JBEEMV010000014.1:0-3958 GCA_041192505.1 Bacteroidota bacterium | reverse complement strand
GATTCTATCATATCCTTAACACTAACAGTGGCAAGCGGAATAAATAATGTTGCTTTATCCAACAACATCAGCATTTATCCTAACCCAACCAATCAGTTGGCAGTAATTAGTAGTCAGTTATCAGTAAACAACGCCAGCATCAAACTCATCAACCTCACAGGGCAAACGGTATTGGAAAAACAAAACCAATCGGGTAATCAATTTACAATAGATTTATCTGCACAAGCCCAAGGCATTTATTTTATCGAAGTAAGCCAACAAGGCAATGTGTGGAGAGGCAAAGTGGTGAAGGAATAAAATTACACAATGGCTCAATGCGCAATTACCCCGACAAACGTAGAATATAAATATGCATTCAACCAGCGTAGTCTCCGAATACGCTGGTTATACTAATTTATTTTTACTTGGTACAATTAAATTGGTAGTAAGTAAATAATTATCTCTTTTCGTATTGTGTATCATAATAATGTTGGTAGCTACCACTGGTAACTCTATTCAGCCATTCTTCATTTGCCAAATACCAATCTACGGT
The DNA here is from genome assembly GCA_041192505.1 of Bacteroidota bacterium. Classification (GTDB taxonomy): domain Bacteria; phylum Bacteroidota; class Bacteroidia; order Chitinophagales; family CAIODY01; genus CAIODY01. The sequence continues at coordinate 3,426 of JBEEMV010000014.1, read as the reverse complement.
TCGTTCTAAGCCTTCTTCAAATTGTAAAGATGGACTCCAACCTAATTCTTTATTTAATTTCGAAGCATCAATTGCATATCTCAAATCGTGTCCTGCTCTATCTTTTACATAGGTAATTAATGTAGCAGTTTCGCCATCTACACGATTCAATTTTCTATCCATTATTTTACAAAGTGTATTAATCAAGTCGATATTTTTCCATTCGTTAAATCCACCAATATTATAAGTATCGCCATTTTTCCCGTTGTGAAAAATTGTATCAATTGCACGGGCATGATCTTCAACAAACAACCAATCACGTACGTTTTCGCCTTTGCCATACACAGGCACAGGCTTTTTATTTTTCATATTGTTGATTGCCAATGGAATTAATTTTTCAGGAAAATGGTGTGAGCCATAATTATTTGAACAATTTGAAATTACAATTGGTAATTTATAAGTATCGTGATATGCTCTTACAAAATGGTCGGAACTGGCTTTACTGGCTGAATACGGGCTATGTGGGTCGTAAGCTGTTGTTTCTAAAAACAAACCTTCATCGCCTAAAGTGCCATACACTTCATCGGTTGACACATGATAAAAGCGTTTGCCTTCCATGTTATTTTGCCAATTATTTTTTGCTGCATTTAATAAAGTAACAGTGCCAATCACATTTGTTTTTACAAATTGCAAAGGGTCTAAAATGCTTCTATCCACATGGCTTTCAGCCGCTAAATGAATTACAGCATCAAAATTATTTTCGTTAAATAATTCGTTGATAAATTTTTCATCGGTGATATCGCCTTTCACAAAAACATAATTTAGTTTGTTTTCGATGTCTTTTAAATTTTCCAAATTGCCTGCATAAGTCAACGCATCTAAATTGAAAATTTTGTAATCTGTATATTTATTTACAAACAAACGAACAACATGCGAACCAATAAAACCAGCACCACCTGTGATTAATATCTTTTTCATTTTAACTATAATTAGGGTTGCAAAGAAAATAAAAATATAGACTTGAAATATATTTTAGAGGGCTAAAATTCGCTGCGCTGATTATTGATTGACAACAATAGTATTATTCTAACAAAAAAAAGCCGCCCAGTTGAGGCGGCTTAATAGTATCTGTATAGTACACTTATTTATTTATCATCCATTTAGTTGTAGTAGTTCCTTTATCGGTATTTACTGTTACTAAATATATGGATGATGATAGATTTGCTGATGATAATTCGGCTACTGATTGATTGTTTAATTGTATTTGATACATCATTTTGCCTGTAATATCATGAACCGTAACATTGCCTTTTACATTGTTATTGAAGCGGATTGTTGAACTACCATTAACTGATGGATTTGGAAATAATTCGAACGAAATTTTATCCGTTAAATTAACAACATTAATACCTACAGTACAGCTTTGATAAGCCTTTGCAGTTAATGTATGCCCAGCATCAATAGAACGTTGAGAAAACTCTTGATAATATAAATTAGCAATAGTTGAATCATGAATGATGATTGTATTTTCATCGTTAAATGATTCAGCATTATTACTAATAGCGCTTGAACCTGTTATTACCATTGGATCGCTGCAAACATCATTAGGATCTATAATAATATATTTATGATGAAACACACCCGAATTGCCCGAAATGCGCATAGAATCAACGCTATTATTTTTAAATGAATTTTGAACAGCGGCTGTAGTTGCTCCATTATCGCTAACGCCTGCAAAGTAAGCTCCGTTTTTCTTCACAGCCGAATCAACAATTGTGTATGATATTTCTGTTCTTGTAAATGAACTCATGGCTACATAAACTTCATAATTAGCAGTAGCAATATGTTTTTTAACTTCAGCTAAATAATTATCTGTTGGTCCAAAATATACTTCAACACGTTTGCCACCAATTTTAAATTCGTGTGGGGAGTTGTTAGATTTTAAATTACTGTATTTATGATCAATATAAAATTCATCAAACTCAACTTGATAACCTTTAGCTAATGATTGATCTTGAATAATAACAATATTGTTTTGATCAGTTTGTAATTGTTGTTGTGTCCAATTAGTGCTACCTGTTAAAACAGTTGCTAATGATGGACTTGCTACATCTCTAATAATAAATTTATTATGCATGTAGGTAGGATGTGTAGCTGGTGTTTGATAAATATAAGGTGTTGTAAATAATGATGTATTTACAGTTTGATTACACACCAATCTAACTTGTACGCCACGAGTTACAGCATTATTGATGGCAGTAATTACACCCAAATTATTATCTACATTATAAATAGCAATATCTAAAGTGCTAACGGCAGCATTAAAAAATGCAATTAATGAATCATCAAAAGTGTTAGGTAAATACATAGCCATATTACCATGTTGTGCTTTCGAATTATCAACAGGATTATTAAAATAGGCAATCATTTTACCACTCGAATTAGATTCGGTAATCATAGCTTGTACATTACTTTTTGAAGTATCGTTAGTAGCACTTACCGAAAAACCTTGTACATAATAAACCGTAGCAGTATTTAAACCCGTTAAGCTTACTGTATGGTTGGTAGTTAATGTTGCACTTTGTGCCACACTTGTTAATGCAGTAGGAGTAAGACCGTATTTTACAATTGTATTACCATTGTTTTGTGTTTTAAAACTTACATCAAATGATGTTTTGGTAATGTTAGATTGAAGTAACGAAGTTAACAAAACAGGTGGATTGCCGATATACATGATATCATTTACATCACGAAGAATTAATTGGTACGATGTACCTGTGTAAGTACCTACATTGTATTCGCTTAAAATACCAACTACATCAACTGGTACATTTGGTATGGGTGTTCCCACTAAATTACTTGAGCCATTAATTCTAATATCTTCAGTATTACTTCCGCTTTGTGTAATATCATAATTTTTATTACCACTAAAATTTCCCGAACTGGTAAACATTACGCCATTTAATCTTACCAATCTACCTTCGTTGGCTTCAATAAATGTAGCATTGGTAGTACCTGTAACTGGATTGGGTGATGGATGCGAAGCAGTAGCTAATGTTGCATTAGGTACAGTTAATTCCATTAATCCATTGTATTGTGTTAATGTACCACTTACAGTAATTGAATCGCCACGATTAAAAGCCGCCGTGCTTGTACCATATACAGCCGCACCGCCAGTAGCATCTTGTATGTATCTTATTGTGCCACCTAATTCAGCACCATTAGTTACAATACCTGTAATTGTTGCTGCACCTGTACCTTGTGTTCGAGCAGCCGCACAAGTAATTGTTTGAGCCTTGGTTTGCAAAATAGATGCAATGGCAAAAGCTGTAAGTAAAATTTTCTTCATGATATAAATAGTTGATTTTTTGCGATGCCAAAGCTAAATTTTTTTTACCGTTTCAACATGATTTATTTGTTAATTTGTGAAGCCAAATAAAATGCAAT
>JBEEMV010000013.1:0-15216 GCA_041192505.1 Bacteroidota bacterium | reverse complement strand
ATTTTACCAACACATCACGAACCATATCTTCGGTTTCAATCCACAATTTTGGTTCATCAATATATTTTTGACCCAGCTTCGAAGGCTCATGTTTGCTGAATCGCATCACATATTTATCAATGCCAAAAATTTTGAAGTATTTTAAATACATCTCGTTCACGGCTTTAAATTCTTGTTCAAATTGTTCACGAGTGCAATAAATATGTGCATCATTCATGTGCAAACAACGCACTCTCATCAAGCCAAATAATTCGCCGCTTTGCTCATAACGATAACAAGTGCCATATTCAGCTAAACGTAATGGTAAATCACGATAGCTCTTTGGTTCGGCTGCAAAAATTTTATGATGATGCGGACAATTCATCGCTTTCAAATAATATTTCTCACCATCCAATTCCATTGGCGGAAACATACTTTCGGCATAATAAGGTAAATGTCCGCTTTTTAAATACATGCTCTCTTTGGCTATATGCGGCGTTACCACTCGTTTGTAGCCTGCTGCCTCTTCGGTTTCTTTTGCCAATTTTTCCAACTCTTCAATAATAACTGTGCCGTTGGGCATCCACAAAACCAGCCCTGCGCCTACATCATCGTCCATGGTGTAAATGCTCATTTCTTTTGCAATTTTTCTGTGGTCACGTTTTTTTGCTTCTTCTACCAATGCTAAATATTCATCCAATTCTTTTTGAGTGGGGAATGTGATTCCGTAAATTCTTGTAAGCTGTTTATTTTTTTCATTGCCTCTCCAATAAGCACCAGCAATGGTTGTAAGCTTTGCTGCTTTTATAAAACCTGTGTTTGGAATGTGTGGCCCACGACATAAATCGGTGAAATTTCCTTGTTCGTAAAATGTGATTTCACCATCCGCCAAATCTTGCAACAACTCTAATTTATAAGGGTCATTTTTTTCGGTGAAATATTTTATCGCATCGGCTTTTGAAATTTCTTTTCGCAAATAATTATTTTTTTGCGCTGCCAATTCCAACATTTTCTTTTCCAATTTTTCCAAATCTTCTTCGGTCAATTTTTTATCGCCCAAATCAATATCATAATAATAACCATGGTCGATGGCAGGACCGATGCCGAATTTTGTGCCAGGAAAATATGCCTCAATCGCTTCTGCCATCAAGTGTGCCGATGAATGCCAAAAAGTTGCTTTTGCATCTTTGTCCAAGGTATCATCATTGTTTTTCCATTTTAATAATTGAATCGCAACATCCGTATGGATGGGCAATGTAGCATCTTGCACTTTGCCATTTACTTTTGCCACAATTACTTGTTCGGCTAATTTTGGCGAAATACTTTTAGCAATATCCATTGCCGAAGTGCCACTTTCATACTCACGAATATTCCCATCGGGAAAAGTTATTTTCATCATAAAATTGATTTCAAATTACAAATTGCTGAATTGCAAATTGGAGATGCGAAAATAAGAATGAATAAGCAATTGTGGTATAAATGCTGAAAGAAAATAGTTTGAAATAAATTCAACTATTATTTTTTATTAGTAGCTGAATATTTGTCCATTAATAATCATTTTATCAATCATATTATCGGCAAAAGAATATGGAATAACGGCATAGCTATTCATTGGTTTTGTAATGATAAGATTTGCTTTTTTGCCAATCGTAATACTTCCTAATTCATTTTGTAGTTCTAAAGCAAACGCCGCATTAATAGTGGCTGCATTAATAGTTTCTTCGGGCAGCATACTCATTTGTGTGCAACCTAAACTAACTACAAAATTCATATTGCCCGATGGGCTACTGCCGGGATTGTAATCACTTGCTAAAACCACAGGTAAACCTGCATCAATTATTTTTCGGGCTGGTTGATAATGCATTTTTAAAAAAAAAGCTGCTGACGGAAGTAATACAGGCAGCGTATTTGAACCTTTTAATGCATTAATTTCCTCATCGCCTACACACTCCAAATGGTCAACAGAAATGGCATTGTGTTTAACCCCAATTTGAACGCCACCCGAATAATGCAATTGATTTGCATGTATTTTTGGTGCTAAATTATATTTCCATGCTTCAGTTAATAATTCATCTGTTTCTTCAATACTAAAAAATCCTTGTTCGCAAAAAACATCGAAATAATCAGCTAATTTTTCTTTTGCTACAAGTGGTAATAAATCATTTTTTATTAAATTGATATAGCCTTGGTGGTTTTGTTTGTATTCAATTGGATAGGCATGTGCGGCTAAAAGAGTTGATTTTATTGGTATTGGCGATTTTTCTTTTAATCGAGCAATAACACGAAGCATTTTTAATTCGGCTTCAACTGATAAACCATATCCACTTTTAATTTCGATGGCTACTGTACCCATCTTAATTACGTTTATTAATCTTTGCCATGCGCTTTTAAATAATTCATCCTCGGTTGCCGATGCTATTTTTAATGCCGAGTTTAAAATTCCACCGCCTCGTTTTGCAATTTCTTCGTAGCTTAATCCATTAATTCTATCTACAAATTCACTCTCTCTAGTTGCAGCAAACACTAAGTGTGTATGGCTATCTATCCATCCTGGTAAAACAACACAATCAGTTGCATCTATTATTTCATCGGCAGCATGATATGAATCTTCAAGGTCATTCATTTTTCCATACGATTTTATCAAGCCATTTTCAGCATACAAAAAAGCATTTTCAATAATTGCTAATTCCTTCATCATTTTGCCCTTTAATACAGTATTTCCTGTTTCAGATATTCCAATTAATTGGTGAATGTTTTTTATTAGCAACGACATGGTAATTTTTTGATAAAATTAAGGAAGAAAAAACGAAAAAAATCAAGATTTGAATATGGCGGTTGCTAAAGCAATAAAAAAAATAAATTATTACTATTGATAAAAACAAATACCCAATTGAACCTACTGACAGTTTAGGTAACATGCCCAAATTTGTCATTTTATTCAAACAATATTTTTTTTGTTGTAATATTTTTTTTGTTTTGAATATGTATCAAATACAATCCTTTGGCTAAATTATTTGCTGAAACATTAATTTCAATTCGTGGTTTTGATGTATTAAAATTTTGCTCTAAAATTAAAGCACCTGTAATGTTATATATTTTGATATTCGTACTTTCATTTGCAATGGCATCGGATTGAATAAACAATCTGCCATCATTATTTGGATTAGGATAAATATTAATTGCGTTAGAATTTTGTTTTTGATTAGCCACAAAATTAGGAACTGTAAATGGCGCACAAGTGGTATCTAACAATTGTGTATCCATCCATTGTAAACGATGCTGAATCCAATTTTTTAAAGTATCAATTTCTTGCGAATAAGTAGGAGGGTAGTAGGCATTAGGCCAAGTGTATTGCCCTAAAATAGGCCAACGTTTAAAATTTTTATTGATATCATAATGTACAGTTTGTTCAAATGAATCAATCATGTGTTCGATATTTTGCCATGATAAAACTGACTTACGCCAATTGGTATATCGGCATTTAAAATCTTGCTGATAAACGGAATCGTGCTCAAACATTTTTTGCCACCAAATAGGATTGTCTGGGCAAACCAAACTCCATTGCCATACATTACAATCGGTAGCTTGCAAATAATCGCCATTGCCAAATGAAAGATTATAATCCCAAATTGGGCCTGCTTTTAGCTTTGCATCTTTTGTGTTATTATCTTTATGGTAATAGCTGCTAAGTCTGTATCCATCAATATTTCGGCTTAATTCAACCATCATACTATGGTCGATAAATGATTTGGTACTGATAAAACTTTTATAGCCATGAATGGTATCGTAAACAGAATAATTTTTGAATGAATTTTCGAATTGAGAAACATAATTCTGTAAATATGTTTTCTGTTGGTTTACAATATCATTTTGATCAGGGTAAGTGTATTGATAATACATATCTTCGGTTGTATTATTTTGTGTATCGCAAAGCATTGTAATACCATTCCAACCATCATTTTGTAATCCTGTGGTTTTATCAATTTTAAAAATATACCCACCTGTAATTGTAGCACTGGTAATAGATGTACTATCCATTTTTGTAATATCAACACGGTGTTTATCACGTTTTACTTTTTCCATTAAAACATAAATGCCCTGATACATACCATCTACATATAAATCAAAAAATTTTGTACGGCTGGCATAATGTTTCATTTGATTGCTGATGTTATAAATTAATACATTTCGCATCAAACTTTTATCATTGTATGGGGCATAAAAAATCCAATCGTGTTCGCTTGGCATTCCTAATAATGAAGTATCTAAATTGTTGCCCAATGCATCCCAAGTTTGCACAGCATAAGGCTTTTGTGGAAATGATTGGGATGTGCTGCCACGATATTCAATGCCAACATTACCTTGATAAGTGGGGGTAGAATTATAATAATTTAATGCACCAGTTTTATTGTCAATCACTTTCATTTGCGCCATTATTTTTGGCTCATCTACAATAGTTTGTCCGTTTGTAAAAATTTCTACTATTGGTAAATGCGTTGAATCATCTAATGTTGGCGCTGGTGTATTGCTAAATGTAATACTCCAATTCACTAAATGACCTGTGTATGGAAAGCAGCAATCATTAATCTTTATTACCCATTTTCCATTTGGGTTTTGCGAATTATTTACAGCTCCTAACCAGCCTTCGGGTTGATAATTACCATTAAAAGGTGCACCATTAAAGTAAATGGCGCTATTGCCAACATTGTAATTAAAATGAGTAGATTGATAATTATTACCACCACCACCATTATTAATGGATAATGGAATCTTTGCGCCATCGGGTGCAATTAGCCAAATTGATAAATCGCTAACATTACTATGCGTAATATTTACCATTACTTCCTGCACTCCAAAGGTTGAATTAATAGCAGAAGGCAAGGCAGATGCAGTTATAGAATCGGTAATACTGCTGCTATTATTAATTAATTTATTAATTGTTTTGCTAAATGTTTGTGCATTTGTTTGTTGAAAACAAAGGAATAGAAAAGCTAAAGCGATTATTTTTTTCATTTTCAAATGTACTAAAAAAAGTAAGCCTCATTAAAAAAATTAATGAGGCTTACTTTTACTAAGTGATGAATATTATTTATGCCAACTCTTCCTTCCCATGACACGATTTGAATTTCTTGCCACTACCACATGGGCAAGGGTCGTTACGTCCTACCTTTGGTCCTGAAACTATAGGTGTTTGTTTTGGTTTTTCGCCAGCGTTTTGCATGGCTTGTTGGTTAGCCGATTCAGCTTCTGATTGAGCACTAAATTCATCTTTTTGCGTTTTCATTTTGCTCATATCAGTACGTTGTGGTTCACGAGCTTGCTTTACATCTTTTTCATTTTCAACATGAATATGACATTTGCATAAAAAACTTAAAATTTCTTTATTCGTTTCAGCTAACATTTGATTAAACATTTCAAATGCTTCAAACTTGTAAATTAATAAAGGGTCTTTTTGCTCGAACACAGCCGCTTGTACGCTTTGTTTCAAATCATCCATTTGGCGCAAATGCTCTTTCCATTGGTCATCAATTATGAATAATGAAATTGCTTTTTCAATTTCTGTAATCAATTCTGCACCTTTAGTTTCTAATACTTTATTCAAATTACAAGTGATATTAAATCCACGTTTGCCATCGGTAAATGGCACTACCACATTTTCAATTTGTGTTTGTCCGTTTTTAATATTTTGTAATACCGGCAAAGCTTCGGCAGCTATTGCAGCATTTTTTCTTGCATAATGTTCTTTTACTTCGTGATACAATTCTTGCGCTAAATCATCAGCATTAGTTTTTTTAAATTGTTCTTCGGTAATAGCTGGATCAATTGAAAACTGAATCATACAATTCAATTTAAAATCGTTGTAGTTGCCGCCTTCCTGTTGTTGGCTAATTAACAAACTACATAAATCATACATCGAATTATCAATATCTAAATTCAATCTTTCGCCAAATAATGCATGATGACGTTTTGTATAAATTACATTACGTTGTTTGTTCATCACATCATCATATTCCAACAATCGTTTACGAGTACCAAAATGATTTTCTTCCACCTTTGTTTGAGCTCTTTCAATAGATTTAGTAATCATGCTATGTTGAATTACTTCACCTTCTTTATAGCCCAATTTATCCATCAATCCTGCAATACGTTCACTACCAAACAAACGCATTAAATCATCTTCAAGCGATACAAAAAATTGTGATGAACCTGGGTCACCTTGACGACCAGCACGACCACGAAGCTGTCTATCAACACGACGACTTTCATGACGTTCGGTACCAATAATTGCTAAGCCACCAGCATCTTTTACGCCTTCGCCCAATTTAATATCTGTACCTCTACCAGCCATATTTGTTGCAATTGTTACATTGCCCGAAAGCCCAGCTTCGGCAATTACTTGCGCTTCACGTTGATGTTGTTTTGCATTTAACACATTGTGTTTAATATTTCTTAATTTAAGCATTCGGCTTAATAATTCTGAAACCTCAACGCTTGTAGTACCTACCAATATTGGTCTTCCAGCTGCACTTAATTTTTGAATTTCATCAATTACAGCATTGTATTTTTCTTTCTTTGTTTTGTAAACAAAATCTTGATCGTCTTTTCTAATAATATTTCGATGTGTAGGAATAGTAACCACATCTAATTTATAAATTTCCCAAAATTCACCAGCTTCGGTAACGGCTGTACCTGTCATCCCTGCTAGCTTGTGATACATACGGAAATAATTCTGCAAGGTAATGGTTGCAAATGTTTGTGTAGCTGCTTCTACTTTTACATTTTCTTTTGCTTCGATGGCTTGATGCAATCCATCGCTATATCTTCTACCTTCTAATACACGACCAGTTTGCTCATCCACAATTTTTACTTTGCCATCCATCACCACATATTCAACATCTTTTTCAAAAACTGTATAGTCTTTTAATAATTGAGTAACGGTATGAATCCTATCGCTTTTAATTGCAAAATCAGCTATCAATGCATCTTTCTTCGCTAATTTTTCATCAGCATTTAATGTAGACTTTTCTATTTCAGCTACTTCGCCGCCCACATCAGGCATCACAAAAAAGTGAGGGTCTTCGCCACTTTCAGTAATTAATTCAACACCTTTTTCAGTTAATTCAACTTGATTATTTTTTTCATCAATGGTAAAAAATAATTCAGCATCAACCTTAGGCATATTTTTTTGTTGCTCTTGCAAATAAAAATTTTCTGTTTTTTGCAATACTTGGCGAATGCCTTGTTCGCTTAAATATTTAATAATAGCCGAATTTTTTGGCAAGCCTCTGAAAGCTCTTAGTAAAGCCAATCCGCCAGTTTCTTCATCCGTTTTTCCTTCGGCAATTAATTTTTTAGCATCATTTAAAAATTGATTTACAACACGGCGTTGTACATCAACCACTTTTTGAATACGTGGTTTTAAGGTATGAAATTCTTGATCGTCGCCTTTTGGTACAGGACCCGAAATAATTAATGGTGTACGAGCATCATCAATCAATACAGAATCTACTTCATCCACCATTGCATAATGGTGTTTGCGTTGCACCATTTCATCTGGCGAATGCACCATGTTATCACGTAAATAATCAAACCCAAATTCATTGTTTGTTCCCCATACAATATCCGACATATATGCATTTCGGCGTTCTTCACTATTGGGTTGATGTTTATCAATACAATCAACAGTTAGTTGCAAAAATTCGAATAATGGACCATTCCATTCTTGGTCACGTCGAGCCAAATAATCATTCACCGTTACGATGTGAACGCCTTCGCCAGCCAACGCATTTAAATAAGCAGGTAAAGTTGATACTAATGTTTTTCCTTCGCCTGTTGCCATTTCGGCAATTTTGCCTTGATGCAATGCCAAACCGCCGATTAATTGCACATCGTAATGCACCATATTCCAAGTAACCAAATTACCTGCGGCTTCCCAACTATTGCTCCAAACAGCTTTATCGCCGTTTATTTTTACGTACGATTTTTTAGTAGCTAAATTTTTATCATGCTCAGTAGCAGATACTGTTAGCAAAGTATTTTCAGATAATCTTTTTGCAGCTTCTTTTACTACAGCAAAGGCTTCGGGCATTATTTCAGCTAATGCTTCTTCAATTTTTTCGTCTCTAGTTTTCTTTAATTCATCTAATTGCTTGTAAGCCGCTTCTTTGTTTTCAGTAGCAAAATCAACACTTTCAGCTTCTAATTTTAAATCATTTATTTGAGTATCAATTTCGGTAAGATGATTTTTTATTTTATTTCTGAATTCAATTGTTTTGTGGCGCAATTCATCAATTGACAATCCTTTTATTTTTTCTTCAGCTTGAAGAATAGGCTGAATCTGAATTCTAAGTTCTTTAACATCTTTTTCAGTTTTACTTCCACCGAAAATTTTTGATATAAAATTTAACATTATGTGATTTGGTTAATCGTTAATTATTGACAAGTGTGCGAAAATACAAAACAAATATTTCACCAATAAATAAAAACGGAAAAGTTGTCAGTTATTATTGATTTATTTTTCAAAAGCTTCATTTCTGAAATTTATTTACAAAACATATAGCATATATTTTTTATTCAGAAGAAGAAAAAAACAGATTCAATTGGTATGAAATAAAAAATAATTAACCATGAATATTTAAAATCATATTTTAAATATTCATGGTTAATTGTATATTTGCAATATGATAAAACGAATATATCAAAAACAAATTGAAGCATCATTTAAAGCTTTTCCAGCTGTAGCATTATTAGGCCCAAGGCAAATAGGCAAAAGCACTTTGGCTAAATTGTTTACCAATCAAAAGAAGAAAAATATTTTATATCTCGATTTAGAAAAAGCATCGGATAGAAAAAAATTAGAAGATGCACATCATTTTTTAATGCTACATAAAGATGATGTGGTAATTATTGATGAAATTCAGATTATGCCACATCTGTTTTCTGATTTACGACCCATCATTGATGAATACAGGAAAAATGGCAGATTTTTATTGTTGGGTTCGGCATCGCCTGCTTTGGTAAGGGGCGTAAGCGAATCGTTGGCAGGCAGAGTGGGCTATGTTGAATTGCCTTCTATCACTTTAAATGAAGCCTTGGTAAGTAATATTACACAAGATAAATTATGGTTGAATGGAGGTTTTCCTGCTTCCTTACAATTTAAAAGAAATGCAGATAGTTTTATTTGGCGACAACAACTAATACGTAGTTTTATCGAACGTGATTTACGAATGCTTTTTAATATTGAATTGAATCCAAAAATTGCAGATAATTTTTGGCAAATGTTGGCTCATATTAATGGCAATGTTTGGAATGCAAGCACCATAGCCACTTCATTAGGTGTAAGTTCGCCTACAGTGAAAAGATATTTAGAATTTTTAGAAGGTGCATTTATGATTAGAGTTTTAGATGCTTGGTACATTAATGCTGAAAAAAGAATTACCAAAGCACCAAAAGTTTATTTCAGAGATTCAGGTTTATTGCATGCCTATTTAAATATTGATTCAATGAATCATTTGCATGGGCATCCTGTAGTGGGTAGTTCGTGGGAAGGTTTTGTGATTGAACAGATTATTCAACAATTGCCTTATGGCATTAAACCTTATTTTTATCGCACATCACAAGGTGCTGAATTGGATTTACTTTTAGTAAAAGGAATTACACCAAAAGTGGCTATCGAAATTAAATTAAATAATACACCAAGTGTATCAAGAGGGTTTTATGAATGCCTTTCAGATTTGAAGTTAAAAAGTGGTTTTGTGATTACACCAAAATCGGATAGATATGCTTTAAATACTGAGGCTACAGTAATTAATATAGTTGATTTTTTGAAAAAATTACCTTCATTATTAAAATAAATTAACCATGAATATTTAAAATGCCATTTTAAATATTCATGGTTAATATTTTTTTCATTTATCTATTTTCAATGAATTGTTGAACTCATTTTTTCTAACAAATCAGCTATTCGGCTGCTATATCCAAACTCATTATCGTACCAACCAATTATTTTTACAAACTGCCCATCAATAGCCATAGTTGATAAGGAATCAAAAATACAACTATGTGGATTTCCAATAATATCGCTGCTTACCAAAGGCTCTTCAGTATATTGTAAAATATTTTTCAAGATGCCATCAGCATTCATTTTAAATGCTGCATTTATTTCTTCTATGGTTGCAGATTTTCTTAACACGGCTGTAAAGTCAGTGATAGAGCCAGTTACAATTGGCACTCTCATACTATTACCATTTATTTTTCCTTTTAAATGTGGTAATACTTCGGTAACAGCTTTTGCTGCACCAGTAGTGGTAGGAATAATATTTACAGCAGCAGCACGGGCTCTACGTAAATCTTTATGTGGTGCATCTACCAATTTTTGATCAGCAGTAAAAGCATGAACGGTAACCATAAATCCTTTTTCTAAACCGAAATTATCATCTAATATTTTTACCATGGGCGCCAAACAATTGGTGGTACACGATGCATTTGAAATAATTAAATCATCGGCATGCAATAATTCATCATTTACACCTAATACAATTGTTTTTACATCGCCGCTGCAAGGCGCAGATACCAACACTTTTTTTGCACCTGCTTGCAAATGTTTTTCGGCCGAAGCTTTATTGGTAAATAATCCTGTACTTTCTAACACTACATCAATTGCTAAATTTTTCCAAGGCAATAATTCGGGTTGCTTTTCATTTAAAATTAAAATAGATTTTCCGTTTATAATTAAATGATGTTCATCATGCGAAACTTCGCCATCAAAAGGATGTTGAGCCGAATCGTATTTGAATAGATGAGCTAAAGTTTTAGTATCGGTAAGGTCGTTGATGGCTACTACATTAAGTGTAGATTTTTTTAAAATAGTTCGCAATGATAATCTTCCTATTCTTCCAAAACCATTTATTGCTATGTTAATCTGTTTGTTCATGTGATGTAAAAATTGCTGATAAAAGTTTTAATAACGATGCAAAAGTAATTTTATGTTTAATTTATTTCAAAACAATAAAAAATAATTTGATATTTTTACTAACCAAAAATTTTTAGCCTGAAAGCAATTCGTATAAATATCTTGCTTAATGCATCTCATTACATCAACAAACAAAAAATTGTTTTGTTGGCAATGATGAGTTTACTTTTCATTAATTTTTCATTTGCTCAATCTGAAAGCAATCTGCTAAAGAAAAATTATTCGCCCAATCATAAAGGATTTTTTTTAAACAAAGGTCAGATAACTGATTCGTTGGGCAATGCAGCTTCCAATGTGTTTTTATCTTCTTCGCAAAATGGTTTACAAATTTTTATTACTAACAAAGGCATTACTTATATTTTATCAAAGCAAAATAAAAATACGCATATTGATTCGATGGTAAGATTTGATGTTGAGCTTTTAAATGCTTCCATTTCATCATCGCAAATTGAATTAACTGAAATAGAAAATGATGCACCAACAATTTATTATCTGCCAACTGTACCTAATGGTTTGTTTGAAAATTATGCTTACAAAAAAGTAAAAATAAAAAATATTTACCCTGGTGTAGATTGGATTTGGAGTATTTCAGATTCTACTACCGAATATAGTTTTGAGCTGCAAAGTGGCGTAAATCCTACTATTATTAAACTTAAGTATGTTGGGTTTGATGATTTGAAAATTGATGAAAGCGGAGATTTAATTCTTGAAAATAAATTAGCATCATTTAAAGAAACTGAATTAAAAAGTTTTCAGAATAACCAAGAGTTGAAAACAAAATTCAATATTATTTCGGCTAATACGATTTCATATTTTGTAAATAACTATGATGCAAATAGTAAATTAATGATTGACCCAACATTGGTTTGGTCAACTAATTTTGGTGGTAATAGCGCCAACGAAAATGCCGTAGCAACCAATAAATTAAATGATTTTTTTGTGGTTGGGCAAACGTATGGCAATGCTAATTTTCCATTGTTAGGTGCAGGTTCGTATTTTACTTGGGCAGGAATAAACAGCAATTATGCATTCGTTAGTAAATTTAATTCTAACCTAAGATTAAAATGGTCGTTGATTTATGGCGGTAGCGGAAACGATTACGCAACGGGCATTAAGACAGATAATTTGAATAATATTTTTGTAGTAGGAAATACAAATTCGAAAAATTTTCCTGTAAAAAATATTGCATTATCTTTTTATGATTCTATTTTGAATGATACAAGTTCTTCTATTTTAGAAGATGCTTTTTTAGTGAAATTTAATAGCAATGGTGTTCGTCAGTTTGCTACTTATTTGGGTGGCGTTGCAAATGATTATGCTACCGATATTGATATAGATAATCTAGGAAATGCAATAGTTACAGGCTACACTTATTCAACTGATTTTCCATTAAAAACGAATGGAGCATTTAATCAAAATACATTGAATGGAATTGAAGATGGCTTTATTTCGAAATTTAGTAATAGCGGTATAATGCTTTGGAGTAGCTACTTTGGCGGCAATAAGGATGATAAAATTAATTCAGTATCAATTGATAATAATGCTAACATTTTTATAACAGGGTTAACTAATTCGGCATCTCAATTTCCATTGCAAAATGCAGGAACTTATTATGATGCAACAAAAGATTCAACCGATTTTTTTGTTTCAAAATTTTCAAATACGAATACTTTATTGTGGTCAACTTATTTTGGTGGTAGCAAAGTTGATTATGGTACTTCAACTGAAATTGATAATAACGGAAATTTATTTGTAGCTGGTAATACAAATTCAACCAATGCACCTGTATATCGAGCTAATCAAAATGTATATTTCGATTCACTATTAAACAATGGAGTTCCATCACCATTTTTCAATACTTATGAAGATGTATTATTAGCAAAATTTAGTAATAGTGGCAATAGAATTTGGGCTACTTATTTAGGTGGCTCTAAGGATGAAAATATTGCTGTTGCTTCTTATTCACTCAATTTTAATAATAAAAACAATCAGCTTACAATTGATAATTGCAACAATTTATATGTTGATTTTTATACCAGCTCTGATGATGATACACTAATAAATTTAGGATGCAATTCGTACTACGACAATACTTTTAGTTCTATAAAAATGCTAAAATTTAGCAATAATTTAAACCTAAAATGGGCTACCTATTTTGGCAATGGAGGCTTTGGAAATTTTAGTGGTTGTATTGCTGTAAATAAAAAATCTGATTTGTATTTAACTTCTACTTCTACCATTTTACCAACAGCTTTTTCAGTTCCATTTTCCTATTATAATAACGCTGGCGATATTATACTTTCAAGGTTTGATTATTCCTTATACAATGCTGGCGTTACTTATTCGTTATGCGGTTCGGGTTGTACAGGCGCAGCGGCTGTAGTTGTTAATGCATCATGCACACAGCAAAGTTTTCAATATCAATGGAGCAATGGCAACACGGCTACTTCGGTTTCAAATTTATGTGCAGGCAATTATTATGTGATTGTAAAAGATACTGGGCTTACTTGCACTTCGGATACGGTTCATTTTAATTTACATTCGGGTTTTCAAATGTATCCGCAAGTATCTGCATTGGCTTGCCCAACTACTTGCAATGGTGTGGCATCGGTAACTATTCCAAATTTAAATACCACAGGTTTTCAATATCAATGGCATGTAAATGATACTATCATTAATAATGTTTCATCTGTAAATTATTTATGTCCGCAGCAGGATACATTAATTATTCATACGCCTACATGTGGCTCTGATACTACTATTTTCAATATTCAGCCTTATCCATATTTAATGTTGTATAAAAAATGGCAAACAACAGGCGATTTAATTCCATGTCCGTTGCAATGTAATTCAGCAGCTTTATTTCTTGCCATTGGCGGACAAAAATCGGCAACCATAAATTGGAGCAATGGAGTAACAGGACAATTGGCTACAAATCTTTGCGCTGGTAATACTTATACCATCACAGCAACCGATTCGGTTTGTTATTTTACTTCAACAAAAGTTGTAATACCTAATCCTGTAAATCCTTTTCCTAACATTACACCAAGTTTTACGGCACCAACTTGTAAACCCATTTATAAAGTTCAAGCTAATTTATTTAATGGCGGTCATCAACAACCTTATCATTATTTGTGGAGTACAGGCGATACAACTTCGATGCTAGATAGCTTGTATGCAGGTACTTATACATGCGTTATTTCAGATTCATGCACTACATATCCAGCAGTTAGTTGTACTATTTTACCTTTTATAAAAAAACCTTTTGATGTTAATATTATACTGCCTCAAGGTACATGTGATTCTGTAGTTTGTAATGGGAAAATGAGCTTAAATATTCAACCCATCAATTTTTTTTGGGGAATAGCTCCCTATCAATATTATTGGAATGGAGTATTAGGAACATCACAATATGATTCAGCATGTTTAGGAAAAAAATATAGATTAATGGTAATTGATGCTTGTGCTGATACAGCAAGGGATTCAGTAGTTTTTAATTTTATTAATCAAGGTGGAAGTGCAATTACATTTTCACATCTTGTTTGCCATGATAGTTGCCATTATAATGCTTTTATAAATTCAAGTGGCATTGGACCATTTAGCTATTTATGGTACGATAGCACTACTTTAACATCACATTCTAATCTTTGTAAAGATTCATCTTATTGGATAATTGTAACTAATGGATGTAATAAAAAAGATACTATTAATTTTACTCCATTAGTTCCTCCCATAAACATTTCTGTATCTTTTGCAGGATACACTGCTTGTTGCAAAGGCTCTATGTATGCTAACCCTTCAGGAGGTTTACCGCCTTATCATTATTTGTGGAGCAATGGCTCAACAAGTAGTCATATTGATACTAGTGTTTGCAATGGAAGTAATTATTGGCTTATTGCTACTGATTCATGTGGTAATAGTGATACAACAAATTTTATCACCCCGGCTATTTATCCGCCTTCTTTTGTAGTTACTTTAACCACTAATCCATCCTGTAATAATTTATGCACAGGAAATGCAACAGTACAGTTAACGCCCACTTCACCTGGTTTACTAATTGGCGTTCCTCCATTTTCTTATATTTGGTCTAATGGAATTCATAGCGTAACTACAGTTTATAATTTATGTAATGGTCAAGTAATTCATTGCAATGTAATTGACCAATGTGGTACTTTGGTAGGTAGTGTTGCAATAGTTCCATTAGCATCAAGCTTGGCTTTAAACATGGGTTCATCGCCATCATGTACAGGCACTTGCAATGGTAT
>JBEEMV010000012.1:0-15785 GCA_041192505.1 Bacteroidota bacterium | reverse complement strand
CAGCATTACTAAATTTATTGAACGAAAAAATTACTCATCAAAAATCTAAAATCACTAACAAAATAAAAGTTGCCGTGATAATGGGTGGTTATAGTTCGGAGCGACATATCAGCGTTGAAAGTGGCAGAAATATTTTTGAAAAATTATCGAGCAGCACTAAATACGAACCGATTCCTGTTTTTCTTTTTGGAAGCAAAGATGAGCATAACCTATATGTATTGCCGATTAACATGATGTTGAAGGATAATGCTGATGATATTCGAGAGAAGATTTTGGATTATTCTGTTCATCCGATGTTAAACAAAATTAAATTAGAGTGTGTAAAAATCACACAAAAATTTGCAGGCGAAAATGTGCAATTCGCTCCACAAAAAATTTCTTACAATGATTTAAAAGGCTTGTGTGATGTAGTTTTCATCGCCTTGCATGGTCGCCCAGGCGAAGATGGCGCAGTGCAAAATGAGTTGAACAAAATTGGTTTGCCTTATAATGGAAGTGGTGTTGAAAGTTCACAATTAACGATTAATAAGTTCGATACTTTACAATTATTGAAGCAACATCATTTGCCAGTAACCGAACAATTTTTATTGCAAAAATCGGATTGGCAAAAAGATGAAAATGCTTGTTTGAAAACGATAAAAGAAAAATTCCATTATCCATTAATTGCCAAACCTGTAGATGATGGTTGCAGCAGTGCAGTGAAGAAAATTAAAAATGACATCGAGCTGAAAGCCTTTGTAGAATTGATTTTTAGAGAAGGAGAAGCACTAATAGAAAATGATGTGGAGATTTTGCATTTGAAAAAAAACGAAGAATTCCCAAATAAAGATGTGGTGTTGATTGAAGCTTTGGTGGATAAAAAAGATTGTGCAAAATTTATGGAAGTAACGGTTGGATTGCTGACACATCGCACCGAAAACGGAACAATTATGTACGAAGTTTTTGAACCGAGTGAAGCATTGGCCGATGGTGATGTATTAAGTTTGGAAGAAAAATTTTTAGCAGGGCAAGGACAAAACATAACGCCAGCAAGGTTTTCGAAAGATGCCAAAGAATTCAAAATCATTTCACGACAAGTAAGAAAAACAATTGAAGATGCTGCACAGCTTTTAAAAATTGAGGGCTATGCAAGATTGGATGCGTTTGTAAGAATTTACGATGATTTAAAAACGGACACTTTAATTATAGAAGCCAACTCTTTGCCGGGTATGACTCCTGCCACTTGCATTTATCATCAGGCTGCCATTGCAGGATATAAACCTTATGATTTTATTGATAAGATTTTGGAGTATGGAATGATTAGTAAAAAACAATAGGCTTAAAATAATTGTATGCATTCATTTATCAACGAAATATTGAACAGTAGCGGCTTTACATCCGAAATAGAAAAACAATTGAGTGCTAATATTGTTATCAAATCTATTTCAAAAGGAGAAGTTTTATTGCGCAAAAATGACATTTCAAGCAAATCATTTTTTGTAAAAAAAGGTTGTTTGAGAAGTTATTCGATAGATGAAAAAGGTAAAGAACATATCTTTATGTTTGCACCCGAAGGTTGGATGATTTCGGATACACCATTTGAAATTAGCAACACCAAATCGCAACTATTTATTGATGCCATTGAAGATTCGGAAATTGAAATTATCGACAATAAATTGTTTGAAAAATTGGTTACCGATTTAAGACTTTCTAATACTATCGGGTTGAATAAATTACTAAAACGCATTTCAGTTTTACAAAAGCGAATAATACTACTGATGAGTGCTTCGGCGTTGGAACGCTATCAAGATTTTGTAGCCACTTATCCTAATATTGTGCAACGTGTACCACAAAAAATGATTGCTTCTTATTTGGGCATTACACCCGAAGCATTGAGTAAAATTAGAGGCGATTTTGCGAAGCAGAAATAAAGTTTTTAGTTGCATATTTCTTAATCTACATTAAGATAATACAACGAAAATGATTTTAATTTTACGTTGTTAAAAAACAGAAAATGGAACGAAAAATTTTTCTAAAATCAATCATTGGATTAAGCGCTATGACTACACTTGGAAGTTTTAAAAACATTACTGATAATTTGAAAGAGCAAGACGAAGAAATGCCTGTACTCTTTGTGGGGCATGGCAATCCGATGAATGCCATTGAAGATAATGACTTTACAAAAGCATGGCGAACGGTGGCAAAAACGCTTCCAAAACCGAAAGCAATTTTGTGCATTTCGGCACATTGGGAAACCAAAGGAACATTTGTAACGGCGATGGAAAAACCAAAAACGATTCACGATTTTGGTGGCTTCCCTAAAGAATTATTTGATACACAATATCCAGCACCAGGAAGCAAATGGTTGGCTGATGAAACGAAAAAGATAATTACTTCAACTCAAGTTGGCTTGGATGAATCATGGGGTTTAGACCACGGCAGTTGGAGTGTTTTGAAACAGTTGTATCCTGCGGCTGATGTGCCTGTTATTGAATTTAGTTTAGATTATTCGAAAGATGCACAATACCATTTTGATTTGGCAAAAGAATTAAATGGTTTGAGAAAAAAAGGTGTGTTAATTGTAGGTAGTGGCAACATGGTTCACAATTTTCAATACGCCAATTTTGGTGCTACAAAAGAAAATCCAATGGCGTTGGATTGGGCTATAGAAGCCAATTCGCAGTTTAAAACTATGATTGCTGATAACAATATTAATCCACTAATTAATTACAAAAAACACAGCCGAGCATTTCAACTTGCAGCACCCACACCCGAACATTATTTACCTATGTTGTATGCATTAGCATTGAGAGGAAAAAACGAAAAAATTTCTTTTTTTAATGATGCCATTATGGGTGGTTCGTTTAGTATGACTTCATTTAAAATTAACTAAGCGTAAATTTATACTTCGTTTTTATTTCTTAATCTACATTAATGTTTTGATAGTTGATGCAGCGCAACTTTGCAGCAATATTTAAAATCAAAATAAAAATGAAAAGATTAATTTTTCCTGCTGCTATTGCAGCTATCATGCTACTTTCAGCATTTACATTTATCAATGCTACCAACTGGAAAATTGCAGATGATTATGCCATTAAATTTTCGAGTAAAAATCCAACTGGCATTTTTAAAACGATGAAAGGCGATGTACAATTTGATGAAAATAATTTAGCCGATTCAAAATTTGATGTAAGCGTAGATGTAGCATCCATCAGCACTGGCAATGGTATGAAAAACAAACATGCTAAAAGCGATAAATGGTTTGATGCAAAAAAATATCCTACCATTCATTTTACATCTAACAAAATTTCTAAAACCGTTAATGGTTTTGAAGTAAGCGGCACATTAGAAATGCATGGTGTAAAAAAAGAAATTTCATTTCCTTTTACATTTACCAATAACACTTTTATGGGGAGTTTTAATATCAATAGAACTGACTATAATATTGGCTCTACTGAAGGTATGTCGGCAAATGCAGCAACAGATATTAAAGTGGAAATTTTAGTCCCTGTAACAAAATAAATTTTATAAAAAAAATGAAAAAAGTATTATTGCATGGCTTGGTAGCTGGCTTATTAGCTGGCGTTGCGGCTATTGTTTACAATCAGATTTATAGCCAAATGTTGATGGTGGATTTTTCGGTAGTGGTTAATCCAGTGGCATTAATGGCTTCTAATATTTTTGGTTGCTTGTTGGCTTCGGTGGGTTATTTTTTCTTTGCTAAAATGGTAAAAACAAAAACTGATGTATGGTTTAATATCATTTTTATTATACTAACTTTTGCTTCATTTGTTGGTCCGCTAACGGCTACATTGCCCACCAATATTGAATCGCCCGAAATGTTTGTGGGTTTAACCGAACCTATGCACTTGTTTCCCATCGTATTTTGGTTAGCCACAAAATCATTATTTGATTAAACCCAAAATAAGCGTTAATTAAAATAAGATTATTCAAAATAAAGTTTGGCGAACTTTAAAAGTTCGCCAAACTTCTACTACGTAATTTGAGTTAAAGAAATTAGGTTATCAATTTTACAATAAATAAGATATAGAATTAATTTTCTTTCCTATTTTGCAAAAAAATCTAATTTTAATGAAATCCTTTTTAAAACTATTTATTCTTTTCGCTTTAGTAAGCATTCATCCTAAAGTTTCGTTTTCGCAAAGTGTTATTCCTACAAGTAATGACGAAATAGCTACGGCTGCATTAATTAATAACGATGTTAATGCCGAAGACGATGATGAAGACCAACCTAAGAAAAAAACTAAACAAACCAAACGTGTTGAGTTTGAAGCCAAATTTGGTTCGAATAAATACATCGTTGTAACTGTTGGCGATGAAGGTATTTTATTATTTGGCGAATCAGATGCACGTAGCAAAGACGGTAAAAAAAGTTGGATTTTTACAAAGTATAATACCAGCTTAAAAGAATCGTGGAGCGGCGATTATGGTGTATCTAAAAATGTAGATTACATAAAGCATTATTACGATGCAAAACGTGGTTATGTATACATATTATTGGGCAATTCAAAAACAATGTTTCGTCAGAAAGCAAACCAAGTAGATTTAATAACCGAAGAATTAGAAATTGTAAAATTTAATGTAAAGAAAAATACAATTAGCAGTATGCCTGGCAAAGTGCCTATTCGTACTACTATTACCGATTTTGTGGTAAAAAATAGTATTGCCTATTTTGGCGGAAATACTGTGGTATCAATGGGTACGGTTTGTTTAAAACAATGTTTAATTGTAGGATTATGTTATGTGCCTATCTGTTTTGGCGCTGCACATTTACCTTATCATCCTACCTTATTTACAGCCGATTTAAAACAAAAAGAACTTAAGCTTTCGCCTATGAATTATGAAGGCGATGCTTCGGTAGTAAATATTTCAAGAGGAACGAATGAAAGCACAGAGGTATCTGTAGCGGTTAGAAATTATCCTGATAAAAAAACAAATGATTTGTATGTTGAAAATTATGATGGCGGCAAAAAAAATTATTCATACAAATTAAAAAGTAAAGCCAAAAATGAATTTTTAGATGCCTCAATTTTTAAATTAGGCGAAAAAGATGATTTAGTATTTGGCACTTATGCGCCACCTTATGCCGATAAATCTTTCTTTCAAAAAATGTTTTCGGCTATGAATGTGGGCGTTCCAAGTTCAGCATCAGTAGGGTTTTATTTATCAAGATTTGTAGATGGAAAACAAAGTTATTTAAAAGTTTTTCCATTTAATAAATACTTCAAAGTATCGTATAGTGGCGGTTTCTTTTCATCACCTAAACAAAAAGTTGATCAAAAAAGTGAATCAACTGATAATAAAAAATCGAAAAAAGAACGCCCTGTTTCTTTAAATTTATTGATGCATGATGTTATTAAAAAAAGCGATAATGAATACATCCTAATTGCCGATGCTTATTATGCACATTATCATACCGAAACATATTATGATGGAAAAAATTGGCAAACCCGTCAAGTATTTGATGGCTATGTGTTTACCGATGCTATCATTATGAGTTTTGATCCTGAAAAAGGGGAATTAAATTGGTTTGAAACATTTGAAATAAATAGTTGGCCACCAACTATGAATTTGCGCCCAAGAGTAAAAGTAATTCAGAATGAAGGCGAAGAAGATATTGTGTTTGTATATAACGATGGTAAAAGCATCAATACTAAAGTTTTAAGAGAAGGAAAAATTTCGGCTGGTCGTCAAACAAGTATGAATTTAAACACAGGCAAAGAAACAGATAAAGTAACCAATACCTATGATGGTGGCGATATTGAATATTGGTACGATAATTATTTTTTAGCTTATGGCTACCAACGTATTAAAACCAAAGGCAAATTAATTGGTGGCAGACGTACTGTTTTCTATTTTCAAAAAGTAGGGTACAAGAGCTAAGAATTGTAAGTTGGAAAATTATTGATTAGTTTTACTTTAAATCATTTTACCATGAAATCAATTCTACTTTTTTGTATTTGCGTACTAAATTTTTATTCGGTTGAAGCAATACAATACGATGGTTGGGCACCTAATTATTACTCTTCATCAAATCAAATTTATATTAGCTCGTTTTTAACAAGTGGCGGCGAAATATTGAATGGTAGAACGATGCGGCATAATTTAGTTTATTCAAATCAATCGTCAATTAATGATTTTTTAACTAATGATTATGCTTATTTTAAACAGTCCATGTATGATTTTCAAATCGGTATTAAAGGGAAACATCAAATTGATTTTTCAATTTCAGGTGTTGCAAACAATAATTTATATTACAATGAAACTGAAAATATTTCAAGCATACCTTTAACTATAAAGTATCACTATCAGCTTTTTAATGACAAATATTATTTTCAAGTTGCTCCTATTGCTTCTTTACTTTATTCAAGACATTATTATTTGTTTGCAAAGTCAGAAAAAATGTACGGTTATGACGTTACTATTCCCATTTCAAAAAAGATTGGTAAACATTTTTCATTTAGATATAACATAGGCTTAACGCAGTTTTTTAATTATAAATATAATTTATTTGGTAATTGGAATGGAACAATTGAAACTCAAAAACGAAATCCAGTTTTGTTAAAAAATGGTTTGAACATTACATATAATATCAAAAACAAATGGTTGTTTTTTGTTGAAGCTGAACATCGAAATTTTAATCATTATTATTTTGATACGAATCAAATTTTTCAATCTCAAAACAGAACCAAATGGCAACGAAACGTAGGCGTAACTTATGTTTCGAATATTAAAAAATCAAAATTAATTTATTCATTAAGTGTTCCTCAATTTTTGAATAAAAATGAAATGGGAATTATTCTTGGTGTTGCATTTCAACATAAATATTAGTTGATTTAGTTTTGAAAAAATACCTTTTCTTTTTTTTAATCAGTATTGTTTTTGGTTGCAATTATTTTAATGCATCCGAAAAAAAAACCGTTGTAAATTCTCCTTACAAAAACCTTCAACCCGAAGCAAAATATGTAGGTATGCAAACCTGTAAAGGCTGCCACCAAGATATTTACAACACATTTATTGAAACGGGCATGGGCAAAAGTTGGGATTTGGCTTCGCCAAAAAAATCATCAGCAAGGTTTGGCAATCACGAAGTGGTGTATGATACCTTAAACGATTTATATTATCATCCATATTTCAAAAATGATAGTTTGATGATTGTTGAATATAGATTGAATGGCAAAGACACTATTCACAAACGAATTGAAAAAGTGAAATTCATAGTAGGAAGTGGGCAGCATACCAATTCGCATATTATTGAATCGAATGGGTTGTTGTATCAAGCGCCTATTACGTATTACACACAATTACAAAAATGGAGTTTAGCGCCAGGATTTAGCAGCGGACACAATAGCCGCTTTACCAGAATTGTAGGCAACGAATGTATTACTTGCCACAATTATTTTCCTGAAACAGATTTTAGCGCCGAAAATTATTTCGAAAAAGTGTCTAACGGAATTCAATGCGAACGCTGTCATGGCGCAGGAAGTATTCATGTAGATGAAAAGCAGCATGGCAAATTGGTTGATATTTCAAAAGATATTGATTACTCGATTGTAAACCCAAAAAAACTAAAACGTGAATTGCAAATAAGTTTATGTCAGCGTTGTCACCTGCAAGGTGTAACGGTTTTAAACGAAGGCAAAACATTTTACGATTTTAAACCAGCCATGAATTTGAGTGATGTAATGCACACTTTTATTCCACGATATACCGATAGCGTTACTAATTTTATTATGGCATCGCATGCCGATAGAATGAAGATGAGTAAGTGTTTTGCAAAAAGCGAAATGACTTGTATCACTTGCCACAATCCGCATGTAAGCGTAAAATTTACACCTGCCGAAACATTTAATAATGCTTGTAAAAAATGCCATACTACTCCCTCTCCTTCGGTCAAAGACTCCGTATTTATCGGAGAGAGGGCAGGGGTGAGGTCTTGTTCTTTATCATTAGCTGAACGAAAAAAAGAAAATGATAATTGTAGCAAATGCCACATGCCTATGAGTGGTAGTATTGATATTCCGAATGTAAAAATTCATGACCATTATATTCGAAAACCCGAAAAACTAAATGCTTTAAAAGTTAGCAGCATAAGGCAGTTTGTACGATTGGCTTGTGTTTCGGATGCTAATCCTGATGCATTAACAAAAGCAAAAGCATACTTAAATTATTTTGAAGAATACGAATCGGGCTTTCCTACTTTATTGGATAGTGCTAACCGTTTTTTGAAATTGGTAAATGATAAATCGAGCAATGATTTTCATTTTGCTATGATTAGATATTTATTTTTAAAAGAAAATTATCAAGCCATTATTGATTTTGATGTTGCAAATTTCAATCAAGAAACTACTAAAGATGCTTGGACAAACTATAGAGTAGGAGAGGCTTTTAGTAAATTAAATCAACATGATAAAGCACTTTTATTTTTAGAAAAATCAATTATTCAAAAACCAAAAGAGATTGATTTTTTAAATAAATATGCACAGTGTTTATTCAAAAATAATAAAATGAACGAGGCTGAAAATGTGTATCAAAATGTATTAAAGTTGAATAAAAACAACCTAACGGCTTTAACTGATTTGGGTTATTTAATGACCTTAAAAGGCAAATTAAATTTGGCTGAAACCTACTATTTAAAGGCTATTGCATTAAATCCTGATTACGAACAAGCATTAATGAATTTAGCAGCATTGTATAATTTGCAACATCAAAAACCAAAAGCTATTGAATTGCTAAAACGGGTTTTGAAAAAAAACAAAAACAATACAGAAGCAAAATTAAGACTGCAACAAATGGAAAGTTTTTAGATTTGTAATTCCCATTGTATGAGCCGATTATTGTTTTTGTTAGCTACATCAAAAACACTCATCCAAAAATTAAATTATTTTTTCATTTACAATTTTCCAAATTTCGGCTTCCATGAAATCAGCATCAGCATTCATTTCTTCTGCTTTGATTAATAATGGTTTTACTTCGGCATGTTCTTTTAAATCGCCAGCATTTATTTTCACATTTAAGTAAGCACCTTTCACAGCAGCACGGGCACATAATGCGCCTACACCTGCATCACTTACACTGTTTGGGTTTCCAATTTCGGCCATTGCTTTTATAATTCCGAATGATTGAAATGATACCTCCATTGTACGAAAAGGAATTTTTATAGCATTAATAGTAGCCGCATCAATAGCCGCTTTACGAGCTAATTTTTCTGCATCATTTCCTTTTGGCAAACCAAATGCATTCATAATTTGATTAAATGCTTCGGTATCTTCATCTACCAATTTCAACAATTCATCCTTCATTTGTTGTCCTTTTTCAGCATAATCGCTAAACTCTTTCCAACGTGCATCCCAGCCTTTTTTATGCGAAGATAAATTAGCTACCATTGTAGCTAATGAAGCTCCTAAAACACCACAATAAGCAGCAATAGAGCCACCACCAGGCGCTGGCGATTCACTTGCTGTTTCATCAGCAAAAGCAACCAAATTCATATTCACCAATTTCTTTTTGGTGTTATCATTCATCACATATTCAATAATTTTTTTCTGTGGATTAAATGGCGTAAGCTCATCTAAGCCCAAACTTTTTACTGCAATTTTTATCAATTCGCTTTCGCTAACACCAGTGCTGCGTTGTTGTTTTTCTAAAAAATATTTGCCAGCATCTAACATAGCTTTTAATGGCACTAAACCTACCAATTCACTTCCTGTTACTCTCATGCCCCTTGCTATGGCTCTTTCGCAGCATACATCAAATGCTTTATGCATAGATGTAATATTAATATTAGTAAGATTAATTGAAATTTGAGCAATGCCATATTCTTCTATAAACCAACCAATTGCTTTTACCGATTTTAACAAACCAGGCTCCCATACATCTTTCATCACTTTACCATTCTCATCTATTTTTTGTCTGCCTTTTTCTCTAATATCAAATGCCACAGAATTTGCTCTACGAGTTGATGTGGTATTTAAGTTTACATTATAAGCCACTAAAAAATCCCTTGCGCCAATCACAGTAGCACCGCTGCGTTCATTAAATTTAGCTTCGCCAAAATCGGGTTTCCATTCTGGCTTTTGAATTTTGGCTGCAAAGCCTTCGTATTCGCCACTTCTTATATCAGCCAAATTTTTTCGAGCAGTATTTGATTGTGCATATTCATACAAATAAGTTGGAATATTTAACTCTTCACCAACTCGTTTTGCTAGCATTTTTGCAAACTCTACCGTTTCATCCATGCTAATATTTGCAATAGGAATTAACGGGCAAACATCAGTAGCACCCATTCGTGGATGTTCGCCTTTATGCGTACGCATATCAATTAATTCGCCTGCTTTTTTTATGGCTTGATAAGCTGCTTCAATTACAGCGTAAGGATTGCCTACAAAGGTTACCACCGTTCGGTTAGTGGCTTTGCCTGGGTCAACATCCAACAATTGAACACCTTCAATATTTTCAATTTCGTTGGTAATTTGTTTAATCAAATCCATGTTTACGCCTTCGCTAAAATTAGGCACACATTCAATAATTGCGTTTTTGAAATCTTTCATTTTAAATATAAAAAAATTGAGTGGTAAAAGTAAAAATAAAAAAGGCTGCCTTTAATTTTCGCAGCATCATTTTTTTAAAAATTTACTTACGCCACTCGTTTAATAATTGATAATTGGTGTGTTAAAATATTTTCTTCTTCGTTCAAAATTCCATTTTCATTTAAGGTATCTATTCGCACAAATGCGCTACAGTGAATAATTTCATTATCATTAATGCAAATTCCTACATGCGATATTTTATTATTTTGATTTATAAAAAAAGCTAAATCGCCTGTTTGCTGTTTTCCAAACTGAATAGTGTTGCCCACTTCGGCTTGCTGATAAGCATCACGGGGCAAATAAAAATTATTTAATTTATACACTAATTGTGTAAAGCCCGAACAATCTATACCATACATCGATTTGCCGCCCCACAAATAGGGCACATTTAAAAACTGAACTGCATTTTGAATAATGGCTTCAACATTAATTTTTGAACCCAAATTTTTTAAAATGGAATGACCAGCAAAATCGAAAATTTTATTACCGATAATTGATTCTTTGTTTCTGTTTAAATAAATTTCCGAACCCGATACAATTCGTAAAATGTTTAATGATTTTTTTTCAATCAAATTACTTTCAGCCATTACAATATGCCGTTCAAAATCGGTTAAAATATCATCCGAAATGGGTATCAACGATTTTAATTCAACCCAACCTTCGTATCCATCATAGCTACAAGCTACCTTTATCCATTCATTTTGCTGGTTTATTTGCAATACATTTTCGCCAAATAGAATTTGCGAAACCATTTCGGCTTTGTGGCTTGGTTCGGCTCTTAGTGGTGCTATGGTTACTTTGCAGCTATAATTCATATAGTATGTATTTTATTTTACCCAAAAATATTTTCGAAAGTTAGTAACGTTTTCGAAAAAATTGTTGTCTATGTATTGAAATCCTTTTAATTTCGTTGCAAGCAAATAAATTTTCTGTTATGAAAACAAAATTACTTTTAGTAGTTATTTTAATCAGCATTTTCTCACTTCGAGGCTCTGCACAAGATGTTCATTTTACACAATACAATGAATGTCCTATACTTTTAAACCCAGCCAACACAGGCTTTTTTAAAGGTATGTATCGCTTCACAGGTTGTTTTCGTAATCAATGGGATTATCGTTTTATCAACAACAATAGTGTGGCAGCCCGAAACACTGGCTATACCACATTTTCAGGTGGATTTGATATGAGCTTTAAAGGCAGCAAAACATCAAAAGATATGGTAGGAGTGGGGTTATTGTTTTTAAATGATAGAGCTGGTGAAGTTGCATTAAGCACTACTTATGGTCAGTTAGCTGTATCGTATTGGAAATCTATTTCTAATTTAAAAAACAGATATGTAGTGGGTGGTTTTACGATGGGTTTTGTACAACGCAGAATTGATTATACAAACCTTCAATTGCCCGACCAATATAACCCACAAGACCCATTTACTCCTTTTTCGGTAATAAGTGCGCCAGTTTTAAATAATTATATTTATGCTGATTTTAGTTTAGGAGTAAAATATTTTTGCCAAATCAATAAACGCAAATTTATTAATTATGGTATTGCAGTAAACCATGTAAACCAACCTAAAAATTCATTCTTTTTTGGATTGCCAAGTGATCAATTGTATAGGAAATTTACTGGTCATTTTGGTATGAAATATCCAATTGGCAAGAAGATAGACATTCTTCCATCAGTAATGATATTAGCACAAGGCAGTTGGTATGAAATTAATGAAGGTGCTTATGTACGTTTTCAATTAACTGAAGTAAAATCTAAAGAATTAATGGCTTTTAATATGGGGCTATGGTTTAGACAAGCTAATAGAACTGGTGGTTTATTACAAGATGCAATTAACCTTTCTACTAAGTTAGAATATAATCAATACACATTAGGAATTAGTTACGATTTAAACGTTTCGAAACTTACTTCTACTACAAAATTAAAGGGTGGGGTAGAGCTTACACTTTCGTATCATGGCTTAATGGATGCATCGTTGGGTAATAAGCGTCATCCTGTTTGTCCGGTATTTTAAAATATTTAATTAATATAATAAAAAAGGGGAAATGCAAATTGCATTTTCCCTTTTTTATTTTCCGATTTTTAAAGAAATAAAAAAAAGCCCTTCATAAAAATGAGGGGCTTTCATCTATTAAACCACTAATAGAAATATTTTGAATGCCTAATGGCGTTTATTTTTTCTGTATTGATAAATCAAAGATAGTATTGGAAAAGGCAAATTGTAATAAGGTAAAAAACGTAAATTGCTGAGTAAATCTTTTTTGAATAAAGAAACTGTTAGTCAATATTCTAAATAATTCTGTAAGTTTGTTCTGCAACTTTTCTAAAATTATGATGTTTAAAAAAATATTCCTATTACTTGTTTTGTCTATTTGTGTTCAACAATTAAAAGCCGCTACCAATCTGCGAAGCGACACTATTGATATTAAAAAAATTCAGATAAATTTAAACATTACAGATTATACCAATCAACAAATTAGTGGTAATGCGGTTATCAATTTTTCAACAAAAAAAAATAACACAAATTTAATTGTGTTAGATTTATTAATGATGACAATTGATTCTGTAAAATTCAACAATATCATTACAACATATAATTATGTATCGCCTTATTTAACCATAAATTTTTCTACAGCTTTAGCACAAAACACTAATGCATCGGTACAAGTATTTTATCATGGTCATCCTCAAATTGATGCTACTTGGGGCGGCTTTTCTTTTAATGGCGTATATGCTTACAATATGGGCGTAGGCTTTAGCACACAGCCGCATCCGTTTGGTAGAAGTTGGTTTCCATGCTTCGATAATTTTATCGAACATTCATTGTTTGAGTTTTCAATTACAACACCCAAACATTACAAAGCTGCTTGCAATGGTATTTTGCAAAATCATTTTATTAATTTAGATAGTACAGAAGTTTGGAATTGGAAGCTGAATCAAGAAATTGTTTCTTATTTGGCTGGTGTGGCAGTTGCCCCGTATGCCACTGTTCATCAAACTTTAACGGGTATTAATTCAAATTTAATTCCTGTTGAATTAACAGCTTTACCAACTGATACACAAGCCGTAAAACTATTTATGAATAAATTACAACCGGCATTAACTACTTTCGAAACATTGTTTCATCCATATGTATGGGATAAAATTGGATATGTGATTGTTCCGTTTGGAAGCGGCGCAATGGAACATGCAAGTAATATTGCTTATGGTCGTCCGTTTATAAATGCAGCTTACGAATCTATTTATCCGCATGAACTTTCGCATCATTGGTTTGGTGATTTAGTTACCTGCGATAATGCTGGCGATATGTGGCTGAATGAAGGCTGGGCAGTGTATTGCGAAAAATTATTTTACGAAAATGTGTATTCAAAAGCAAGATATTTTCAGGAAGTAAAAGCCAATCATTTAGATGTTTTATCGAATACACATTTAACTGATAGTGCCTATTTAGCTGTGGCAAATGTGCCCGACAATAGAACCTATGGCTCAACAGTTTATGATAAAGGTGCTGACATGATTCATACGCTTAGAACCTATATGGGTGATGCAAAATTCTTTAGTTCGTTGCAACAATATTTTTTAAATCATCAATTTAAAAACAGCCATACTACACAGTTTCGTGATTCATTAATGCAGTATAGCGGATTGAATTTAACTGATTATTTTAATGATTGGATTTTACAACCAGGCTTTCCACATTTTTCAATAGCCACTTGGAATACTGATGAAGTAAGCAATTCGCATATCAAACTAACAATTTTGCAACGACAAAGTCATGCAAAACATGCTTACCATAACGTGCCAATAAGCATTACATTTTTTAATCAACAATTTCAACACGAAACACATGCGTTGAATATTAGCAATGATGGATGCAATGAATTTGATTTTAATCTATCCTTATCAAACCCCATCTGCGCCATTTTTGATTATGATGAAATGTTAAGCGATGCTATTACTAATGATGGATTTATCATTAAAAATACAGGCAATAAATTATTTACAAATGCTAAAGCAACAGTAAATACCGCTGCTGTAACCGATTCAGCTTTTGTTTTTATTGAACATAATTGGATACGACCTGAAGGATTTAAAATAGCCCAACAAGGTATTCATTTAGCTGATAGATTTTGGACTGTAAATGGCATTTGGCAAACCGATTTTGATGCTTCATTAATTTTTAGTTATGATGGTTCAACAGTTTCGAATGTAGCTTATGATAAAGCATTTTTTGG
This sequence comes from Bacteroidota bacterium, assembly GCA_041192505.1. GTDB lineage: Bacteria > Bacteroidota > Bacteroidia > Chitinophagales > CAIODY01 > CAIODY01. Next base: position 958 of record JBEEMV010000012.1, on the reverse strand, counting down.
AAATCAAACCGAAGATAGTTTGGTATTATTTTACAGAAAAGATGCTACTTATGATTGGCAAATTGATAACGATGCAACGATTAATTTTCAAGGAAGTTTAACCAATAAAAAAGGAAACTTTACTACTAAAATAAAACAAGGCGAATATGCTTTTGGAATTTATAACTACAACTGGCAAGATACAGCGGCTGTGGGTTTCAGCAATACAAACTGTTATTTAACTGCTACTGATAACATTGAAAAAATATCTACAAATCAAGTAAATATTTATCCTAACCCTACATCAAATAAAATAACAATTACATTTAACCAACCGATAAACGAACAAAAAATAGTTGAGATTTTTGATTTGAATGGAAAGCTAATTGAACAATTAATATGGAAAACGAATCAAGAAAAAATGGAAATAGAAACCAATAACAGAAAATACGTAAATGGAAAATATCTGATACATATTTCAAATGAATGCATTTCGACATTTGAAATAATAAAGTAAAAGAAAATTAAATTAAAAATCTAATGAAACCCTATAGTAGTAACTCCTATTTCGTTAATATTTTTTTGTTGCCTTAATATTTTATGATTGTAAATGAAATAAAATATTGTGCAGAATATTATGGCAGCAAGAAAAAAACCGCAAAACATTGCGGCTATTTTTCCCGAATCTTTAAATCCTAAAACAAGAATGACTATTGCCATTAATAATGAACAGAATAGAAAAGCAACAATGAAAAGAATTTCACCTGCATCTGTTGCTAATGCTGACCATAATGTGATAAAGAAATAGAGGATATTGCAAAATAATAAGCTGTAGAAAAAGGGTTTCATGGTTACATTTTTAATTAACCAATTCCTTCACCACACTTTGCACTTCTTCGGTTTCCCATTTATCAAATACATTTTCGATGGCAACTAATTTCTCTAAATGAACGCCATGTCTTTGCCCTTCGTGGTAGGC
>JBEEMV010000011.1:0-3042 GCA_041192505.1 Bacteroidota bacterium | reverse complement strand
AATGGAAATAAATTTATTTTGCAACTCGAAAATTTTAATCAACTAAAAAAATATAAATGAAACTTGTTTCTTATTTCAATGGCGATGAAGACCGCTTAGGATTATTGATAAATGATAATGTATACGATATGAATCAGCTCGACCCAGCATTACCAACCAATATGGAATTTTTTTTACATGCTTGGGATGAAATGTTTGATTTGGCAAAACATTATGATGAAGAAATTAAAGCAGGCAATTTGCCAAAAGCAAAATTCAAAAGCATCAATGATTTGAAATTATTAGCACCGGTTAATCGCCCTACAAGTTGCCGAGATGGATATGCATTTCGCCAACATGTAGCCGCAGCTCGTAGAAACCGCAAAGTGCCTATGATTGAAGAGTTCGACCAATATCCAATTATATATTTTACCAATCATAATGCCATACAAGGGCCTGGCGAAATAAAATGTATGCCCGATCATTTTCAAAAATTAGATTTTGAATTAGAAGCAGCAATAGTAATTTGTAAAGAAGGCAGAAACGTAAAAGCTGCTGATGCAGATAGTTACATTGGTGGATTTATGATTATGAATGATATGAGTGCAAGAACATTACAAATGGAAGAAATGTTGTTGAATTTAGGCCCAGCAAAAGGTAAAGATTTTTCAACCGTGATAGGCCCAATGTTGGTTACACTCGATGAATTAGAGCAATTCAAAATACCTTGTAAAGATGGGCATACAGGCGATAATTATAATTTAAAAATGCGTTGTTGGGTAAATGGAAAATTAGTAAGCGAAGGAAATGTAGGCGATATGGATTGGACATTTGCAGAAATTATTGAACGCTGCGCTTATGGCGTAACCATTTGGCCTGGCGATGTGATTGGAAGCGGCACTGTGGGTACAGGTTGCTTTTTAGAACTAAACGGAACAGGAAAATTAAACGACCCTAATTATCCCGAACAATGGCTACAAGCAGGCGATGAAGTAGTAATGGAAATTGATGGATTAGGTAGATTAGTAAATACAATTATAAAAGAAGATACTGATTTTTCGATTTTGAAATTGAAGAAAAAAATTTAGAAAATAGAGTACTTAAAATAAAAAAGAGACAACAAATTAATGTTGTCTCTTTTTTTATTTAGCTATAAAAAATAATTATTTTTTACAACATGTGCCTTCGCACTTGCAATTTTCGGGTTTGCAACTACCATTTTTACAACAATCAGCGCTGCATTTGCATTTGCCCGATGAGCAAGATTTGCAGCACGATTTACCTTTTGCAGTACATTCGGTTTTGTTTCCTTTTTTGCAACATGATTTATTTCCACTTGCAAAAGCTATGGTTGTTGTGCCTGCTAAAACCAGCATGGCAGCTATAATTAAACTGTTTTTCATTTTTTGATAATTTGATTTTTGAAATATATAAATGAGAGTTTGTTTTCATAGAAAACACGAAAAACTAAATCAAATTATTGGGTGGGCGTAAAGCTGTTGAATTAAAATCTAAAAGATTAAATGCTGTTAATTTTTGATATTGAATTTCGGAAACCGAATGGCAAATAAAATCAAATTGTTTTTCCTCAAATGCATAGCCATTGCAACATGAACATAATGAAAATGGATTGCAACTTTTATCTTCGCAACACGATTTTGATTTTTTTTCAGATTTTGAATGATGACTTGAATCATTATCGCAGCAACTCATTTTGCAAGCCTCTTTTTTTACACTTTTTGCTATAGCAATTGGCAACAATTGTGGTTGAACAATCATGGCAATTACAATTAAAAGCAGTATGAATGGCTTACATTTCATATATCAAAGTTAATGTTTTAAAACTAAGTTTTCAAAATCTATTCTAAACAATAAGTAAATTTTAAATGCAAATATTTATGGATAAAAGTTCCGCAAACTTTTTGCTAATCAGTATTTTTACAATCTTAAATCAAAAATCATTCATCGAAAATGTACAGAACAAAAACGTGTGGCGAATTACGAATTGAAAGCAAAGGAACAGAAGTTATTTTATGTGGCTGGATTCAAAAAATCAGAAAAATGGGAGCACTCACTTTTGTTGATTTACGAGATAGATATGGCATTACGCAGATTGTTTTGGATGAATCAAAAAATCCGGAATTGCTGAAAACCGCTTTGGGCCGTGAGTTTGTGATACAAGCCAAAGGCAATGTGATTGAACGCAGCAGCAAAAATTTGAACATCGCTACTGGTGAAATTGAAATTGAAGTATCAGAATTGAAAGTGCTGAATGCAGCCATCACACCACCTTTCACCATTGAAGATGATACCGATGGTGGCGATGATTTACGAATGAAATATCGCTTTTTAGATTTACGCCGAAACGCCATGAAGAAAAATTTGGAGTTGCGATATGCAGTGAATCGAGCAGCAAGAAACTTTTTACACGAACATGGTTTCTTAGATATTGAAACACCTTTCTTAATAAAAACTACGCCCGAAGGTGCAAGAGATTTTGTGGTGCCAAGCCGAATGAATCAAGGGGAGTTTTATGCCTTGCCACAATCGCCACAAACTTTCAAACAGTTGCTAATGGTGAGTGGATACGACCGCTATTATCAAATTGTAAAATGTTTTCGGGATGAAGATTTACGTGCTGACCGTCAGCCAGAGTTCACACAAATAGATTGCGAAATGGCATTTGTAGAACAAGAAGATATTTTACAAATGTTTGAAGGCATGATAAAATCTATTTTTAAAACCGTAAAAAATATTGACTACAACGAGCCTGTGAAGCGGATTACATGGGAAGAGGCGATGTGGAACTATGGAAATGACAAACCCGATATTCGGTTTGAAATGAAAATTCAAAACATTAAATCGCAAAAGAAAATTTATACTGATGTTTTGAATCAAACTGATTTTAAAGTATTCAGCGATGCTGAAACGGTATTGGCAATTTCAATTCCGAATTGTGCCGAATATTCACGTAAACAAACCGATGAATTGATTGAATGGGTAAAGCGTCCGCAGATTGGAATGGGTGGATTGGCTTTTGTAAAATGTCAAAGTGATGGAACT
>JBEEMV010000010.1:0-7560 GCA_041192505.1 Bacteroidota bacterium | reverse complement strand
TTAAAAATGATATGAAAGATGTTCGTCAGAAATTAAGAGAATTTGATGAGCGCAAAAAACAAGATGCCGAAGCAGCTAAAAAAGCAAAAGAAGAAAAGCCTGCCGAAGAAATAAAAATTGTAGCGCCACAAACACCAACTGAATCTAATTAATATAGATTATGTATTTTAAGTATGGCGAACTTTTAAAGTTCGCCATACTTTTTTTCGAGAACATTGATTCTTCTCAGCGATTAAATAACTGCCCATACTTTGTATTTTGTAACCACCTGCTTTAGCTGGTGGAATAAAACAAACACACCACACAAGGGGCTTTAGCCAAGGTGTATAAGTTGCCTAATAAAATACAAGGGTGCTAAAGCACAACTACTTACTTGGTACTTTGCACCCCTGCGCTAAAGCACAGGGTTACTTAATACATTTGTTATGTTTTGAATTAAGAAGTGTTGAAGTAGAGCTTTGATAAAACGAATATAGTTTAGCTTTTATGTAGGTGAAATTTCCTTTAAGTATTGTTTTTTTTATCGTGAAAAAAATACCAATAAAGATTTAATCCTACTCTCATGTTATAGGTGCTAAACTTTGAAATGGTTGTTGTACTTGTTGTTTGTCTGTTAAAGAAATCTATGTTTGTCATTTCTGTTTGCATTCTAAATAGCCCCACATTGAAGTCAATACAAAGTCTTTTTGTCCCTTTTATTTTATAAAGTGTGCCCAACAATAATCCAAACGAATTATGTCTGCGAACTGAAGATACTAAGCTATCATTTGAAGTATTGAAATTACTTGCTAAATTGCCATCAGCAGTAAAACGATTTATTCCTTGTCGAGCGAATAAACCTGTGTAAAAAGCTAAACCAAATTTATCTCTTATTTTTTCGAATGGGAAATAAAATCTATAGTTCAGAAATACTGATATGTCATTACGATAAGAATTACCAATAATACCTTTACTATCATCATCACGTACTACCATTCCCAAATAATAAGCATCAAGTCCAATTGATTGATTTTTTTTAAATCCATATTCAAAACCAATTAGTGTATTTAATAATGCGCCATTACCAATCGCAAACATTGGAAGAATCTTACCTTTTATGCCCCAAGTATGACAATTATCTTTCGGGTTGTAAGGTGATTTTAAAGTAATTGTGTCATGAGTAGAATTATTGTTATTGTCAATTTTTGTTTGTGCAAACAAATTGATATTGATAAAAAGTAGAAAGGTTAATATTCGTATCACTTTCAGAAGTTATCTTGTTTTTTTTCGAAATAAGCATCCACACTCATCTCCAATCATTTCAATAAAAGTAGTTCAAGAAATTTGATTTTTAAAACACTTTTAAAATTTCAAAAAAATATTGTTGATGGAATTTATGCTGAGTGAAGTTAGCTTTGTGGTATAAAAATTAAATGAGTATTACTTATTTGTAATTTCAAATCTTATGGCATTAATTGTTTTATCGGTTATCTTAAAACGTTCATCCTGCCTCATTCCTACCACCCACACAATATAATCGGCGCTACACAAAAGCCAAGTTTTTTCTTTTTCGATGATGCTTAATTTTTGTTGTGTAAAAAAATCACTTATCTTTTTTTTCTTTCGGTTCATACCTAATGGATAAAAATAATCGCCTTGTTTCCATCGCCTTAATACTAATGGAAATGCAATATTTTTTGCATCCATCAAAGCTATGTTTTTATCATTTTCAAACTTCATGTCGGCATGCCAATCTATTTTTTTTATTTTCAAAATAGCATTGGGTAATTGTATTTCGTTTTGATTTGATTCAATAAATAGTACCGAATTTTCTCTGGGTTTATTATCTGTAATAATTAAAAGATGTTGATGCAAAACCATTCTATATTTTTCCGAAAAATATTCAGCACCCGATTTTAATTCTTTAGTTTCCACTATGGAATCAACCTGCGAAGCATTGAATCCAAAAGGTTTCAGCATTTCAAATAATAAAGTTGAATAAGCAAAATGATGATGGATCAATTTTAAATTAATACGCCATTCGGTTTTATTTTTAACTATGGCTTTACTTATTTTTCGTTGAATAGATGCTGCAAAAATATTTTCGGTAGCTGCAAATCGTTCTATATTTTTCTGCATCGTTTTTTCGAATGATGGATTTATTTCTTTCAGCAATGGAATAATTTGATGCCTAATTTTATTTCTTGTATAATCATCATTTAAGTTGCTGCTATCGGTTCTGAACGGAATTGAATTTTGCTTAGCAAATTCTTCTAATTCATTTCTTTCGGCAAATAAAAGCGGACGAACAATATTTTCATTTCGGCTGCTAATGCCCGTTAATCCTGCAATTCCAGTTCCTCTAATTAAATTTATAAAAGTAGTTTCAATGCTATCGTTTAAATGGTGGGCTGTTGCAATTTTATCAAATCCAATTTCAGTTCTTAATTTTTCAAACCATTCGTATCTTAAATTTCGTGCAGCTTGTTGTATGCTTAATTTATTTTCAGTAGCATATTTTTCTGTATCAAAATGCACAACATGAAAATCAATTTTTAATTGTTCGGCTAATGTTTTTACAAAATTTTCATCTTCATTTGCTTCATCGCCACGTAATTGAAAATTGCAATGTGCTACTACAATTTTATAATTTAATTTATGCAATAAAATACTTAACAATACCGAATCGCAGCCACCACTGCATGCTACAATTATCTTTTCAGTAGCCGAAAAAAGTTTTTGAGCGGCAATAAATTCTATTAATCTTTTCTCAATATTCATTACTCATTATGTTGTGTCATGGTTAGCTCAATTCCAATTGTACCAAATGCAAAAATCATTTCAATGGCTTTATCAATTTTTGGGTCGATTATTTTTTTTTCATCAGCAGTAAATTTTCCTAATACATAATTTACTTGTTTGCCTTTTGAAAATTCGCTACCAATTCCAAATCGTAATCTTGGATAGTTATTGCCTTGCAAATCAGCATCAATGCTTCTTAATCCATTATGTCCGCCATCGCTTCCTTTGGGTTTTAATCTTAATGCACCTAATGGCAAAGCCAAATCATCCAACAATACTAAACAATTTTGTTTTTCGATTTTTAATTCATTCATCCAATATCGAACTGCCTTGCCGCTAAGATTCATGAAGGTGGTGGGTTTGATAAAATAAAAAGTTCTGCCTTTATATTTTGTTTCGGTTATAAATGCATTTCCTTTTTCAATAAATCGTAATTGCTTATCGCTTGCAATTTTATCCAATACCATAAACCCGATATTGTGTCGGGTATTTTCGTAATCAGTTCCAATATTTCCTAAGCCTGCTATTAAGTATTTCATAAGTTGGGTAATAAAAAAAAGCTGCTCAAAAATAATGAGCAGCTTTTTTAAATTTTAGTTTTTGTAAAAATGATTTCGAAAAAGAAATTATTTTTTATCCATCATTTTTTTGCATTCGGCTGTGCAGGTATGTCCTTTTTCGCCATGCTTCATGTTGCATTTGTCTTTCGTACATTCTTTGTTGCATACATGTTCTTTCATTGCCATTTTCTTTTCCATTTTTTTGTCGCCCATGTTTCCTTTAGCATTAACAGCACCCATTGTGAATGTGGCTAAAGCAACCACCATTAAGATTTTTTTCATGATAAATATTTTTTGTTTTTGTTTCAGATACGGCTAAAACTGTTATTGGTTTTTGCAACCCGTATGTTGCATGTATAAAACCACTTACGAACAAAAAACAATCTTGGATTTATCAATTCAAAAAAAACTATTTTAGTATTTCAAATTCAACACGTCGGTTTTTAGCTCTGCCTTCTTCTGTTGTATTATCAGCTATCGGATTAGATTCGCCATAACCAAATGCATTCAATCTTGCTTCATCAACGCCTTTAGTTACTAAGTAATCTCTAACTGCATAAGCTCGTTCTTCACTCAGTTTTTTATTCGATTCTTTCGAGCCTACATTATCTGTATAACCTGAAATCATTAATCTGTATTTCGAACTCTTAACTAATAAATCAGCCAGCGTATCTAAGCTTGCAAATGAGTTAACTTTTATTTGAGCTAAGCCCGTTTCAAATTCTAAATTATTAAATACTTTATCTACAATATGCTGTTCATCATCGGTTAATTTCTTTTCAGGGCAACCTTTATTTTCTTTCGGGCCTTTTACTTTTTTACATTTATCCTCATTGTCTGTAACGCCATCACCATCAGTATCGGGGCAACCATAAGATTCTTTCGGACCTTTTAAATCAGGGCATAAATCATCAATATCAGCCACACCATCTTTGTCTCTATCAGGGCAACCTTGCATATCTACTGTTCCGGCTTTATCTGGGCATCTATCTTTTTTATCGCTAATGCCATCTTTATCTTTATCGGGGCAGCCATTCATTTTTTTATCGCCTGCTGCATCAGGGCATTCGTCATCTTTATCAGCAATGCCATCGCCATCGGTATCAGGGCAACCTTTTAATCGTTTTACACCTGCTACATCAGGACATAGATCTAATGAATCCATTACACCATCTCCATCTCTATCTGCACAGCCTTTAAATTTTTTAACACCAGCTACATCAGGGCATTTATCATCTTTATCAATAATGCCATCGCCATCAGTATCAGGGCAGCCCTCGGTTTCGCAAGTGCCTTTTTCTTTAGGGCATTTATCAAACTTGTTTGATACTTTGTCGCCATCCTTATCTTTTTTCAATTTTTTAGCAATAGGCAAACACAGTCCGAAAAAGAAATTGGCTCCTTTTATTTGCCCAATACCTAATATACTTCCAAAATTTGATGTACCAAAAAATGCTGGTCCTAAGCGCATGGATAATCCTAATTCAGTACTTTTCCAGCCTGGCCTAATTACTAATGGCATAGATACATCAAACCATTTATATTCTATTCGTGGTGCTAATGATATTAAACCTGATAAACGTGAACCATTTAAATCAATTTGTCTTCTAGCACCCATTACCATAATACCACTTACATAAATGTGCTCTTTAATTTTATAATCGCCTGTTATTGTTATTGTAGTAGGCAGTTTAGATTTAAAAGTAGTAGAACCACTTGTAATGGCTTGTGGTGCTACTTTATTTAATATTTGCACAATATCATCTGATGATTTAATATTTTTAATAGTATCAATTTTACCCCATTTTACTGTATCTAAAGATGCGGTAGATTGATTAACAAAAATATGAGCATATTTAATATTCTCGTTGGCATACGTTACATGCCCCCAATCATTAATGGCAAAACCAATTCGATATTTATATTTGTTTACTGTTGGGTTGCGGCTTTGCTTACAATCCATTGTGTAATAATATTTTCTTTCAGGTCGGTATTCATATTCGGCTCCAATATCCATACCCCAACCTGCGCCTAATTTATCTGATCCAAATAACCATTTCTTCATCCTATCTACAGGTTTATCTAATACAGCTTTTGTATTAGTAAAATCTGAAATACCAAAATATTTTTCGCTGGTATAAGTTAAATTTGCATCTACATTATAGGCTGCTATACTATCTTTTGATACCATTTTAAATTCAAGATTTTTGTTTTCGAGTTGAACCATCAACAAGCCCCTATCCCGTTTTATGGTTAATCCAGCTTTTACAAAATGCTGTTTTTTATCATACACAATTCTTGCATAGGTAAGCGACCATTCCGACATCATATTTATATTCAACTTAAAATGATTATCGCCGCTATTCAAATAGTTGTAATAATTGGTAGATGAATTACTCCAACCACCTTCTAAAGATTTTATTAAATCTTCTGATACACCATTGGTTTGAATATACATTCGTAATCGGGTACAAAAGGCGATAGAATTTTTTTCATTCCATGAAAACATAGCTGATAAACCTCGGTTTTCATTTTCTAAAGTCATATTATGAGGCTTACCATTTTGGTATTTTATAAGATGTGATGCCCAATCAAATGAAGTATCTTTAACTGCTTTTAAGATAGGTACTTTGCCATCATACCCCATATAATCGTTGCGTATATTCAAATCCATCGAACCCAAATTCATATAAAACAACTGACGTGAATCGGCTATGCTTGCAGGGTTAAGGTATAAGCCTTGTGTGCCAGAATAATTACTAATAGAATAACCCATTAAATTTTGGGCATTACTTTGCTTAACAGCAATTAGCAAAAGCATCAAAAGAAAAATCTTTATTTTTTTCTTCATAATAATTTATTGTGAATGTGAGAATAAAAAGGAACTCGAAAGTACATAGCCTTGCTTACATCAACAAATTTAATTATTATATAATTAAGCATTAAATGATAATAGATGCTAAAATTGTATAACTTTTTTAACCTATTGTATAATACTAACAAACTACATTTTACTGAATTTTGTATTGGTAAAATAGATACTGAAAATGCTTTTGTAATTTACAATTGTTTTGTTTAATTTTGAATTCTTTTTTACTCATTGCTTAATATCATTAAAATTAAAACTTATCAAAACGAATAAACTTATAGCGTTTATTATTGGGCTGCTTTGTTTGGTTTCATCAAAGTCATATAGTAGCCATTTGGTGGGTGGAGACATTACCTATACTCATAATGGTAATGGCAATTACGATATTACTTTAACAATTTGGAGAGATTGCTTTAACTCACAAACATTATTTGATAATTCGGCAACCATTTATGTTTATCAAACTAATGGTTTTACAACTACAGGTTTAGGAACTTTAGTAACTACATTAACTACTGGTGCACCAATTGGCGGTACAACAGGCACATCAGTACCTCCTAATATTTACAACCCATGCCTAACACCACCTACAAATATATGTGTTAATCAAGCTATTTATACTGTTAATGCTACATTGCCAGCAATTGCTGGTGGTTATACTTTGCTATACCAACGCTGTTGTAGAAATGCAGGTATTCAGAATATTGCTAATCCATCTACCACAGGAGCAAGCTATGTTTGCGAAATTCCAGGATTATTAAATTATGCGAATAGTAGCCCAACCTTTACTAGCTTCCCCCCTATTTCAATTTGCCAAAATGTATTATTTACTTTTAATGCAAGTGCTACCGATGTAGATGGTGATAGTTTAGCATATTCATTATATACTCCATATTATGGTGGAAATAGCGGTGGTGGCGGTGGTGGTGGCGCAGTAGGATACGATACCATAACATGGGTTAATGGATATTCGCTATCGAATGTAATGGGAGGTACACCAGTTTTAAACATCAACCCAACTACTGGGTTACTATCCGTTACGCCACCAATTGCAAATAGATTTGTTGTGGGTATTGCGGTAAAAGAATACAGAAATGGAGTTTATTTAGGTACTGTACGTCGTGATTTTCAATTTAATGTAACAGCATGTTCAAATACTGTAACTGCATTTACACCATCTAATTTCACATCTGGGGGAATTAATTATTGGCTATCTTGCCAATCAAATACTGTTACTTTTGTTAACTCAAGTAGCCCTATTAATTCATTAACAACTTTTCATTGGGATTTTGGCGTTGCTGACTCAACAAATGATACCAGTAATTTAATAACACCTACTTATACTTTTCC
>JBEEMV010000009.1:0-16276 GCA_041192505.1 Bacteroidota bacterium | reverse complement strand
GATACTTTTAACCCTTATGTATGGCCCAAAAAAAATACTAATTATATTGTATTAATTCGTTCGGGTAGATGTGGAAATTTTGATACCACAAGTATTAAAGTATTAGCACTTACTACACCTTATGCTGGTCCCGATATTACCATTTGCAAAAATTATAGTACAACACTTCATGGTATTAATGCCACTTATTACGATTGGCAACCTAAAGATTATTTACGTAATAGCAGTACGGCTAATCCAGTTGCATTTCCAGATGTAACTACTACCTATTATTTATCAGCTATTGATACCAACCAATGTTTGCGATCAGGGTATGATAGTATGATAGTATTTGTAGATACTTTTCATTATGCCGAAGCAGGGCAAGATACTAATGTGGTGATGAATATTCCATTTCAGTTAGGTGCAAGTGGGGGTAAATATTATCAATGGTTGCCAACCACTGGGCTAGATGACCCATACAGCGCCACCCCTAATTGTACACTTACCGCCGATCAAGTATTTGTGGTAAAAGTATCAGATTAAAATGGATGCTATGCTTATGATACGGTACATATTTTTGCGTTTCCGCAAGTAGTAGCGCTAATGCCCAATGCCTTTACGCCTAATGGCGATGGTATTGATGATATCATTATTCCAATTTATGCAGGCATCCGCAGGTTAGATTATTTTTTCATCTATAATCGATTAGGTGAAAAAGTTTTTTCAACTACCGAAATGAACCAAGGATGGGATGGCACCTATCATCACACCCCAGCCGATATTGGGACATTTGTTTACTTTATTAGTGGCTTAGATGCCGCTGGTAATGGGTTTGAACAAAAAGGCGATATTATTTTATTACGATAAAATTTTATTTCAAATCCAATAAAATATAAACGGGAATATTTTTAAGTAGTTATTTAATAGTTGTAATTCGAAATTGAATGAATAAGGATTATAAATCCTAAGCTCATAATAATCGGATTGCAAATCCGATTAAGCGAAGAACATATCCGTTACGGTTGGTTATTTTTTGTCAAATAATCTTGCTTCCAACTTTTATATTCATCGTCTGTCCGAATGAGATATGCTTCAATTAACAAACCGAAAAGAAGCCACCCAATTATCCATAAAATAAAAAATGTCGAAATCCTTATCATAGTGTCGTCAAAAAGAGCGTTTATTAGTTGAATATTGAACAGCAAACTAAAACAAATCATACAAAGTCCGAAAGAAACAATAAGGTGCGTTGTCAAGATGTATGAAGTCTTGCCTTTGTAAAGTCGTCCAGTGTACTTTTCTAAAGGACAAAAAAGGTATGATATTTTTTGTCTGAACATGAAGCCTAAACAAAAGAAAAAAACAAACACAAAACCAATTACCAACTTTACTACATTGTCCATTTTACAAAATATTTGTCTGTCTGTTTTGAAACTGTGTTGTGTCGTCCAAGCATGACCGCTAGATTACTTACAGTGGAAGTTTTTACCCTTGAATTTTTCCTATTTCTTTTTTAAGTGCAAATCAAAAATAATAGGAAGTTTTTGTATTGCTATTATTTGATGGAATAAAAAAATCCCGAACCATTTCGATGATTCAGGATTTTTAATTTATTTCAAATCTAATAAAATATAAACGGGTAAATGGTCGCTGTAGCCACCAAAATATCTTGTGCCAGCATAGGTGCGTAAAGGTGCTCCAAAATATAAGCCTGGCGTTTGTTCTAATAAAAAATCTGATTTAAAAATATGAGCATCGCCTTTGGTAAAGGTGGCTTTAGTTTTTTTAGCATCTACACAATTTTTGCTTACAAAAAATTGATCGAACATACTCCATTCGCCTTTGTAATAATGCGTTCCTAATTTTTCGTTTTTAAAACTTTTAAATACATTTTCCATAGGCATGATGGATGATGATTCCATAGTTTGCAAACTTTTATTTTCGGGTTCATCATTAAAATCGCCCATGGCAATTAATATTGGATTAATAGATTTATTGGCCGCAAAGGTTGAGTCTAAAATTTTTCTTTCGGTTTGTGCTACAAAAATTCTTTTTTGGTCGCTTTCATCAGTACCACCACGGCGGCTGGGAAAATGATTAACCGCAATAAATGCTTGTTGACCATTAGGCAACTCAGCATTTACAATTAAAATATCACGAGTTTTTAAAGTAGAATCAAATGGAAAGCGAAGACGATAACTTTTGCTACCTAATAATTTCATCGCCTCTTTTTTGTATAAAAATGCTACATCAATTCCACGTTCATCAGCCGAATTATAATGTACAATTTGGTAATTAGATTTTGCTAATGATGATTCCTTTAACAATTGCTCTAATACATATTTATTTTCAATTTCACACAAGCCCATCATATCTGCACCATCATTGTTAATACTACTAATAACTTGTGCAATGTGTTGTTTCTTGGTATTAAATCTACCCATCGTCCAATGTGATTTTGCATCGGGCAAAAACTCTTCATCTTTTACATTGGGGTCATTAATTGTGTCGAAAAAATTTTCGCAATTATAAAATGCAATGCTGATTTGTTTTTTGTTTTGTGCTTTAACATTTACAGCCGATACCAATACGATTAAAATTGCCCAACAAAATTTATTCATGATTTTATTTTTATTTAATACTTCAAAGATGCTGATAATTAGAAAATGAAACCATTTATTTAATGTTAATTAGAAATTATTTATTGGGTTGTCATATTTTTTTTACTTTTAAATATGAATTCAACACATGCATTTTCTGTAAAACTTTCGCTTCGATTAGATTGGAGCGAAATGGATTTATTTGGGCATATTAATAACGTGATGTATTTTAAATACATACAAGCATCACGAGTAAATTATTGGGAAACAATGGGCATTGCAAAAGATTTTAGCAGCACCAAAATAGGCCCTATATTGGCTTCTACCAAATGCAATTTTTTAAAACCATTGCATTACCCAAGTCAAATTATTATTCAAGCACGAATGGAATTTATAAAAAATACAAGCTTTGGTATCGAACATCAAATACTAAACGAACAAGGCGAAATAGCTGCCGTTGCTAACGATGTGATAGTGATGTATGATTTTAATAAAAATGAAAAAGTAATTTTTGCTGATGAACTAAAAAAATATGTTGAAGAAATAGAAGGTAGAAAATTTTGAAACCGAATACTATTTATGCACTTCAACTTTTGTTTTTAACGATTTATTTGGATACGAAAGATGAACCACATAAGTGCCTATTGCAAATTTCGAAATATTAATTTGTTTAGTATTTGTAGAAGCATCCGATGTAAAATTTTCAGTATAAATTATTCTGCCATACATATCAGTTAAGGACAAGTTGCAACTTTCAGTAGCCAATGTTGTAAACTTAATATTCAATATTTCTTTGGTTGGATTTGGGTAACAAAGCATCTGTTCAATTAATGTTGAATCTACTTTTTTAACAGGCGCATCAAAATCATCTAACCTATACAAACCAAAACCTATGCTATCATAATTGGCTTCGAAATATAGTGAACCATTATAGCTGAAGAAGCGGTTGTCATGTTGTGCATTATAACTTAATGATGTAAAACTAATTGGTAAAGAGTTTTTTGTGTTTGCAGCTAGAACTATGTGTGTACCATCATCAGTTCCATCAGTTACCCAAAGATTAAAATTATTACCATCAACACCTCGATAAAAATATAATTTATCGTGATGAATAAATATATACTCATTAAAACGAGAATGATAACTGTCTTTTGAGAAGTTAATTTGACATATTGAATCCTTCTTAAAAATGTATAACCCACAATTGCCAACAAGCAAAGAATCTTGTTGTATATAATTTATAAATAGGCAATTTTTACCAACCAGCATGGCAATAAAATCTTGATCCCTATAAGGTCTATTATAATAATTAGGATTAATTTCTTTTACCAATTTGGTATTTATTCCATCTGTATTCCATAGTTGTGTGCCATTTAATGAATCATATCCTAAAAAAAATAAGTAGTCCTCATATTTACAAAAATTGGTTGCTCCAAATCTAGGTCCACCGTCACATGAGTACGAATCATTAATATCTTTAAATAAATGTGTTCCATCTAGAGTTCCATCTGTAACAAACATTTCAAATCCCTTTAATGAATCATATGAATTGAAATATAATTGGTTGTTAAATATCGTAAAATATGAAAGGTTCTGATTCTGATTACCACAAGATAAGTAATCTTTATTTTTAGTTAATTGTATAATAGAATCCTTTATAGGACTAAAACAATATAATTTATCCTGCCATAAATTAGAATTTACAATAGTATCAGATGAAACAAAAAACAATTTATTATCAAAAACTAATAATTTTTGGATACGAGCACCCATCGTTATCCTCTTACTACTAAATAGTAGTTTTGATTTCTGTGTTTTATCATCATATTCAAATAGTGCCATGTTTGTAAACATGCTATTTGGATTTACTCCTACATAATATAGTTTATCATTAAATGAAGTTAAAAAACATGGGATTGCAGTTGTTGCAATAGAATCAATTTTACTACTTGTTTTACTAACCTTTATTAAATAACATCCTGTATTTTTTTTACATCCATAATACAAATTTTCATTATAAATTTCAAAATTGAAAAACTCAGCAAAAGCACTCGAACTGTCAACTATGTAAGTTGAGTTAGAATCGCCAGAAGTAATATAAATACACTGTCCAGTTTTGGTTTTTGTTTCCGCTTTAAAATAGGCATATTCGCCAAACTGAATACCATCAACTATTTCAGGTTTTTTATCGAACCGTTTTACTAAATATGGTTCATCGCTTTGCGCAAAAAGTATTTTAGTAGCTGATAAAAACAGCACAACGAAAAATATAACTATTTTTTTCATAAACATTTTTTTATGATTGATGAAATAAAAACCAAAACCGTTGCAACTTGTTAAAATTGCATTTCAAAAATAAGAAAAAATGGGAATAAAAAATTACTTCATCTGCCCTAATATTTGGCTGGCTGGCTGATACCATTGTTGGTTAAGTTGCACGGCTGTATTCATGTAATTGCCTGCATTATTTTTATTGCCTGCCATTGCATAAGCATAGCCCAAATAAAAATAATAAGCATCAGATGCAGGATATTTTTTAACAGCATTTTGAAAATAATTAATCGCACCATTTACATCTCGTTTTTGCAAATAGCAGTTAAATAAAATTTGAATGGCTTGACTATTTTCGGCATATACTTCCAATGTTTTTTGAGCATACACAATAGCACTATCCAATTTATTTTGCTTCATTAATGTATCGGCTAAAGCATTGTATTTTTTTTCTAATTTCTGATTTCGTTTCACGATGCACATCAACGGCACACCATCTAATTCGATGGTATGAATAGTGCCAGCAGGCGGAAAATATCCTGGCGTTTCTAACAATTCTTTTTCTAAAAATCGGCTATAAAAAATACCATAATCCCAATCATTCATGTTGCCTCGGTTTTTAAAACTAGCATACCCTACAAACATGGTAGGATGCGGAAACGAAATACCATAATTAGGTTGTGCACCATTTTTTAAATCGTAATGTACAGGTTCATTATTATTACAAAATTCCATACGATAATAACTAATAGGGTCAACACAATTAGTACGAATGGAGAACGAATCTTTTCTATCTTTTAAATTTTCATTTTCAACCAACCAATCAAATGCAGCCTTGCTGCCATTCATATAATAATCGGTTTCAAAATTGCCATAAGCATTTTGTATTCCACCATAATATTCGTTGAAATACAAATACATATTGGTATGATTTTGCACTATAAATTTTAAAGGCAAAAACAATAAAAAAGCAACCAAAGCTGCCGCTGCTATGCTTAATCCTTTTTTGAAAAACGAAATTAAATAAGCCCAAAACAAAGCCGATAGCACAACCAATGTAGGATAAATAAAAAGAAAATGTCGCCAACCATCATACAATGCCGATTCTTTTTTTACCGCATAAGCCCACGGAAAAATGGAGATAAAGGCAATCATTAAAACAAAATAAAGATTGTATTTTTTCTTAGTAAAAATAGCGATTGAGAAAAACCCAACTATGCCTATTAAAAATATTAAAGGCGCTGTAATGCTTATCCACTTTGGAATGTAATACCAAGGCACTTCGTTGTTCATTATTTTATCGCCATCAAACAACATAGAAATGGGTGTAAAAAAAT
The DNA here is from genome assembly GCA_041192505.1 of Bacteroidota bacterium. Classification (GTDB taxonomy): domain Bacteria; phylum Bacteroidota; class Bacteroidia; order Chitinophagales; family CAIODY01; genus CAIODY01. Next base: position 10,086 of record JBEEMV010000009.1, on the reverse strand, counting down.
GACTCATTACAGATAATGTTGCCAGCGGATTTGCAATGGGGCTATTGTGTCCAAATGGCCAACAAACCAAGCCTAATGCATAGCCAACAATTGAAATTAATAGCAATCGAATAATCAATTTTTGTGTGATGAATTGACGCAATTCTTTTTTCAATAATAAAAATCCTATCACAAACATCCACATATATACGATCAATAATAAGCCACCAATACGTACGCCTAATGCGCCACCAATGCCCAATGCAAGCAATATAGTAGTTTTGGTATGTGGCTTTGGTAATTGCTTTATAAATTTAATTAATTGCAAAACAGCAAATACCGAAAACGATGCAAACGGAATATCTTTAGGATTATTAAAACAATGCCCCACATAACTTGGCGATAATGCTACAATTAATAGCGCCAATAAAGCTGCTAACCATCCACCAATTTCGCCAGCTAATAAACCTGTTGAAATAATGCCAAACACACCTACAATGGCAATGCAAAAATGTTGCATTTCGTAATCGCCCCACCAACCTAATTTATGATTGCAGATAGAAACCCACAAATCCATCAAGCCGCCATAGTAGTGTATTCCGCTTTCTTCAAATTTTTTCGAACCTTCAACTCGTTGCCAACTCAAAATAGAATTATCGCCATGAAAAAAATAATTATAAATGGCATTTCCATAATCATGATGCCAATGCTCATCGCCCGTAATTCCAAAATCGAAACTTAATTTAGGCAATACAATTACCAATATCATACACAAACAAAAAAATGCAAGTCGATAATATTTCCCTAAATCAGTTGCTGTTTTTTCATCGTGTTTTTTAAATGGCGAAACAAAAATTTCGCCTACCATAATGCTAAATGAAATGCGTAAAATTTGAATAAACATTTTAATAGAATCGCTAAATACATTTACATGGCTATCATCTGCATTTTTCCATTCCAATGGCATTTCGTTAATCGCAATTCCTTTTAAATGTGCTTTATACAAAACCTCTACATCATGCGCCCATCCATTAGTTGAAAGTTTTTTGAAAATTGATTTTGCAATTGATGCAGGATATAATTTAAAACCACATTGTGTATCGCCCAAATTTAAAGGCGTAAATAATTTAATAAAAAAATTAAAAATAGCACCCGATGTTCTTCTTAATTTTAGTGCTTCAATTTTCGATTTTTTATCGGTACGATTGCCAATAAAAATTTCATTTTTTTTGAATAAATTTTTATCCAATTTTTGCCATTCTAACAGTTCAGTTGGCATGGCACTCATATCAGCATCTAAGGTTAAAATATAATCGCCTTGCGCTGCTTCAACTCCATTTTTTAAAGCGCCGCCTTTGCCAGTATTGCTTTGCGAAATAATTTGAATTTTGCTTTTCAGTTTCGAAAAATCATGTAACCTCACCCCCTGCCCCTCTCCACCAGAGAGGGGAGAAAGTGCTTCATTTATTTTATCAATTGTATTATCGCTGCTGCCATCATTTACAATGATAACTTCATACGATTGATTCCATTTTGCATCAAAATCTAACAGACCATTCATCAACAAATCAATACGTTTAGATTCATTGTAACATGGTATAATAAGCGACAGTATAGGCATTGAGTAGGGTTTACTTATTTTTTTAATTTTTTATTTGCAACCGATTTGTCAGCAGTTTTTATTCTGCGTTCTAATTTTTTTATATCTTCTTCAGCAGGTAATTGCTCGGGTTTAATGCCGCTTTTATTTAATAATTTTCGCACATCAACATTGTTCTTTACATGCTCAATCGTAATTTTATTTTCTCCTTTTAAATTATTTTTTTGAACATTGAAATTTGTAATTTCAGTAGCTAATTGTTTAGCTGAAATAGTTATTGTAGGAAGAAAATCTGCTAATGGTCGATTTTCGGCAATTGCTAATTTTAGTTTCATCGCACTTGTATTATAACCCCCAAATAATGCCTCATCGCCTTTACTTCTAATATTTGCAAAGCCTTTATTATCAACACCTCTTTCAAAAATATTTTTCGATAATTCAGTTTCGGCAGCAGCCAATTTTTCTCTGGCTTTCAACCTTTCCATTAACTGAATCCGCTCTTCTAATAATTCTTGTTTTCGAGTTTGAATAGCAAAATAACTTTGCGCAAAAGCTATTTGTTCTTTCTTTGGGTCGCCATTTTGTGCAATCAAATAACAAGCATACCGAGTGAGCATGATATCATCTTGTTTACGTTCAGCTCCAGAGCCAATCTGGACCATTTTGTTGACGTCAACAAAATGGTCTAAAACGGCTTCACCACTTGTTTTACAGCCTTGCTTTGCTTTTTCAATTGTGGTTAAGAAATTACGCCATTCAGAATATCCAAGTAAATTTTGAAGTTCTCGAGCCATCCAAAATTCAACACCATTTTGCTCGTTGGCATATTCTTCAAATGTTTTATTCAGTTTAAAAATAGTTGCTTTTTCCATTTTTATTTTTCGAATTAGAGTTTTATAATAAACTATTATTCCACCTTTCCAATATAAACCCAATCGCCCCAAATATTGGTGCATTCATAATTTTTCATTCTAATTTCATCTTGCAAATACTCTTTTATTGGATAAAAATTAATATGCATATCCATGGTGTAATAATAATATTTTTGACATGGAGTTACTATCATTACTTGCTTTCGGGCTACCCGTTTTAATTCATCAATAGCTGGTTTCGGATTTTTTAAATGCTCAATCGTATGATGACAAGTAACAATATCAAATGATTTATCGGCAAAAGGTAAGCGTTCAATATTGCCTTTTACATAGCTGCCTTTGTTAAGTTTCACTTCATCGTACATATCGCATCCTGTAACATCTAAATTTGTTTTTTCTGATACCACATTCAACCAATGACCTCTGCCACAACCCACATCTAATAATGTTTTTGCATCAGCCGAAATATTTTTAATCATAAAATCAATGGATGGTTGATTCATGTCGGTTGGTCTATCGGTAGCCATGCAATCTAATTCACGATAAGCCTGCGAATATTCTTCATCAGTCATATTATAAACAAGGCTTTTAAAATCCATATAGAATTTTACTTTTTTGCCTTTATACCAAATATAAAAAAACGGATACATAAACCATCGACTATCACGGATTAGAGGCGGAATGCATTCATCCAATATAAATCGGATGGTGTTAGTTAAACTTCTATTCATTAATTATTATTTTAAAAAAGTTTTCAAATATAAGCGCTTAAAATTAAATGTAGTGTAGTTCAACATTTATATGCAATTAGATGTTGATGTATTTAGTTGGATTGTTCAAAATTTTAAATCTCATTTGTTACTTTTGCAGAAATTTTGAAATCAATTTTCAATTTTAATTTACCATAAAAAATATTAATTTTTAGAATGAAGATTTTAGTTTGCATCAGCAAAGCACCCGACACTACTACAAAAATTGGCTTTACCAACAACAATACAGAGTTTATTGGTGATAAAGTTACATGGATAATTAACCCGTATGATGAATGGTATGCATTAGTTCGTGCATTAGAGTTGAAAGAAACATTAGGCGGTAGTGTTACTGTAATCAACGTTGGTTTGGTAGATAATGAAGCTATATTGCGTAAGGCTTTTGCCATTGGTGCTGATGATGGCGTTAGAATAGATGCTAACCCAACCGATGCTTATTTTGTAGCTAATCAAATAGCTGAATATGCTAAAGATAAAGGCTTTGATTTGATTTTAACAGGCAAAGAAACCATTGATTATAATGGCTCACAAATAGGCGGAATGATTGCAGCACTTAACGATGTAAACTATGTTTCGTTGGCTACAAAATTAGATGTGGCTGGTACCGAAGCTACTGTAGAATGCGAAATGGAAGGCGGAAGCGAAATTGTAACCTTACAATTACCTGCTGTTATTTCATGCCAAAAAGGAATGGCGGAAGCAAGAATACCGAACATGAAAGGCATTATGGCTGCTCGTACAAAACCTTTACAAGTTATAGTGGCTGCGGCTTCTGAATCATTAACTGAAATTGTGAAATACGAATTGCCAGCCGAAAAAACAGGTTGTAAAATGATTTCGCCAGATAATGTAGATGAATTGGTAAGATTATTACACGAAGAAGCCAAAGTAATTTAGTCATTTGTCAGCAGTCATTAGTTTAAAAAACAAATTTCTTTTTGCAACAACAATAACAATGTCTTTTAAATCATCATTCAAAAATCGAAAATCATAAATAATGTCAGTTTTAATATTTGCAGAATCGAATAACGGAAAATTTAAAAAATCAACTTTAGAAGCAGTGTATTACGGAAGTAAAATTGCTGCTCAATTAAATACAGAATGTATTACCTTGGCTGATGGCTCATTAGATGCTGCCGAATTATCTTCATTAGGAAAATTTGGCGCAGCAAAAGTAGTTACAGTTAAACATGATAATTTACAACATTTAGATGCTAAAGCCTATACTTATGTAATTGCCGAAACATCTAAAAAAGTAAATGCATCTGTAATTGTATTATCATACAATGTTACAGGAAAGGCTGTGGCGGCTAATGTGGCGGCTAAATTAAAAGCAGGTTTAGTAGCTGGTGCTATTTCATTACCCGATACAACTAATGGATTTGTGATTAAAAAAAGTGTTTTTAGCGGCAAAGCATTTGCCTATTTCAATATCAAAACAGCAACAAAAGTTATTGGCTTAACACCAAACTCTTTTCAAGCAATAGCAACTGATGCAACAGCAATAGTTGAGGCTTTAGATGTAAATGTGCCTGCTGATCAATTTAGCGTAATAGTAAAAGAAACCATAAAATCAAGCGGTACAATATCATTAACCGAAGCCGAATTAGTAGTAAGCGCTGGTAGAGGATTAAAAGGACCTGAAAATTGGGGAATGATTGAAGAAATGGCAACCATTTTAGGCGCTGCTACAGCTTGTAGCCGCCCTGTGGCTGATATACATTGGCGTCCGCATGGTGAGCATGTTGGACAAACGGGTATTACCATTCGCCCAAATTTGTATATTGCAATTGGCATTAGTGGTGCTATTCAACATTTAGCTGGTGTAAATCAAAGCAAAACTATTGTTGTAATTAATACCGATAAAGAAGCTCCATTTTTTAAAGCTGCCGATTATGGTATCGTAGGCGATGCATTTGAAGTAGTACCAAAATTAAATGAAGCGTTGAAAAAATATAAAGCTGCATCGCATTAAGCGATGAAGTTATTGGTTACTAGTAAATGGTTATTGGTAAAAAAACAAAATCATTTCACAAAACAATTAACGGCTAACAATTAACGAATAACAAATCTTTGGAAAAGATAGAACTTGAAATAATTACTTTATCGCAGAATGCTGCACAAAACCATTCTTACGCCATTATACTTGGCGAAGCTGGTGGCGTAAGGCGTTTGCCAATTGTAATTGGTGCATTCGAAGCACAAGCTATTGCTGTTGCTTTAGAAAAAGTAACGCCAAGCCGACCATTAACACACGATTTAATTCGCAATACTTTACAATCATTCGAAATTACTTTAAAAGAAGTGTTGATTGATAATTTACAAGAAGGTGTATTTTATGCAAAATTAATTTGTCAGCAAAAAGATGAATTGGTTGAAATAGATTCTCGAACATCAGATGCAATAGCATTAGCTGTAAGATTTAACTGCCCCATTTATACTTTTGAATTTATTTTAGATCAAGCTGGAATTGTGATGGAAGGACATATTGAAAATTTAACATCACCAGAAAAAAAGGCAACACCAAAACCAGTTAAACCTGCCGCTAAAAAAGATGATTTAGGCAGCATGACTACCGAGCAGCTAAATAAAAAATTAGAAGAATATTTAGAAAACGAAGAGTACGAAAAGGCAGCAGCAGTAAGAGATGAACTAACCAAAAGAGAATAATTTAATTCACTAAGCATGAACAAATTAGCCGCATTAGTAAATCAGCTTCAGCAACATATTGTAGATTTTGAAAAAAGCAATATAAAATTTTCGGCAGCTAATGTTGGGTGGCAAATTGAACACAGCCTTATTACCATTGATATGATTATAATGGTATTAAAAAAATCTAATTCGGATAATTTTCAAAGCAAATTTAATTTTTCAAAATTCAGAGTTTTTTTATTTAATAAAATTCCAAGAGGCAGAGCAAAAGCACCAAAAATAGTTACACCTCAAGCTGGATATACTATTTCATCTTTACAAAATCATATTGCCATTACCTTACAAAATATCGATTCGTTATCAACTGTTCAGCCTAATCAATTTTTCAAACATCCCTATTTTGGTGATTTAAAATTGAAAGATGCTATTAAGTTTTTAGAGATTCATACCCAACATCATCTATCTATCATTAAAGATATTATCAGCAAATAATTTATGCTTTCAGCCCAAAATATTACAAAAAAATATGGCAGCCTTCAGGTTTTAAAAGGCGTTGATTTAGAAATTAAATCGGCTGAAATAGTTGCTATTACTGGCAGTTCGGGTGCTGGTAAAAGTACATTGCTACATATTATTGGCACATTAGATAAAGCCGATAGCGGCATTATTGAAATAGAAGGCAAAAATATTTTAGCATTTAACGATAATAAAATTTCGGAATTTAGAAATCAAAAAATGGGTTTCATTTTTCAGTTTCATCATTTATTGCCCGAATTTTCGGCACTTGAAAATGTGATGTTGCCTGGCTTAATTGCAAAACGAAACGAAGCCGAAGTAAAAAAATATGCCTTACAATTATTAGATAGATTGGGGTTAAAAGATAGAGTAAATAATCGCCCCAATCAATTAAGTGGTGGCGAATCGCAACGAGTAGCCGTATGCCGTGCATTAATCAACAATCCTTTATTAGTGTTGGCTGATGAGCCTTCGGGCAATTTAGATTCGGAAAATGCATTGGCATTACACAAATTATTTTTAGAACTACGAGATGAATTAAAACAAACTTTTATCATCGTTACACATCATCAACAATTAGCCGAAATGGCTGATAGAACTGTGGTGATGAAGGATGGGAAAATTGTGTAATACAAACTCATATCATTTTAATTTATTGATTAATTTACCGATTCGAGTCATTCTATTTCGAAAATTATTATTATTTTTAATATCTCGAAAAACAATTTTTTTAAAATGAAATTCAGCATAAAAATTCTACTGTTTTTATTTCTAATATGTAGCTCAAGCAAATTTATTTTTGCGCAAGATTCAGAAAAAATAAAATCGTTAAAAGAAAAATTAAACACTGCAAAGCACGATTCGGAAAGAGTTGTAGCCTTGGGCGATTTAAGTTGGGAGCTACAAAATTTTGATATGGCAGCAGCCGAAAAATATGTAACCGAAGAATTAAAAATTGCCGAAAAATTAAACCTACCTAAATTTTTAGCATTTGCTTATAACGATGTGGGATTGGTAAAATTAAAAAAAGGCAATCTTACCGAATCGTTGGAATTAAATAAAAAAGCATTGGCAATTCGCCGAAAATTAAATGATGAAATGGGCGTTGGTTCATCCTTAAATAAAATTGGAAATATTTATACAAGGCTCGAAAATTATGATAAATCGTTGGATGCATATTTAGAGTGTTTGAAGATTTATGAAAAATTTAAAATAAAACCTTACATCGCTTATTCGCAAAATAATATTGCGCAAATATATTTTCAAATTCATAAATCGGATATGGCAATTGGCTATTACCGAAGCGCCATTGCTACCAATACCGAGCTTTCGGATTTTATAAATTTGGCTGGTAATTATGGCAATTTAGGCAATGTATATTTAGATCAAAAACAATACGATTCGGCATTAATTGCTTTGCATAAATCGGTACAATTATTTAAGCAAACAAAAGTAAATTATGGTTTGCCCAACACTTACAACAGCTTAGCTTATGCTTATAAAGCATTGGGTAATTTACAAGAAGCAAAGAAATATTATTTTGAAGCCATGCAACTTTGCGAAGCCATTAAGGATACCGTTGTGCTAATAAATTGCTATAATAATTGTGCTGATATTTTGTTGAAACTAAAACAACCTGACGCCTCGAAAGTATTGATAGATAAGGCTTACACAATGGCGATAACCACTAATCAAATAAATAATTTGCGCCAATCGTATTCAAAATATTTTAACTACTATATGCAAAAAGGCAATACAGATTTAGCCGAAATGTATTTTGAAAAATTGAATAAAATAAAAGATTCATTATTGAATAGCGATATGACAAAACAGATTGCTGAGATGAGTGTAAAATATGAATCGGGTAAAAAACAAGAAGAAAATTTATTGCTAAAAAAAGATAATAAAATTAAAGCACTTACGCTTTGGTTTTTAGTAATTGGGTTGTTGCTTTCTGTTATCACTTTCTACTTAATTTTTAACAGAAATAAGCTTAAACAAAAATCTATTTTGCAAGCTGAAATGATGAAACAGCAAGAGCTCCGAAGCAAAGCTGTATTAGAAGCCGAAGAAACCGAAAGACAAAGAATTGCAAAAGATTTGCATGATGGAATTGGGCAAATGTTATCGGCTGTTAAATTAAATTTATCATCTGTTCAACATCGAATTACGATTGATGAAAAAGAAAAATTATTGTTTCAAAATGCCATTTCGTTGGTTGATGATTCGGTAAAAGAAGTACGAACTATTTCGCATAATATGATGCCAAATATGCTGATTAAAAAAGGTTTGGCAAATGCTGTAAGAGATTTTATTGATAAGCTTAGTGGCACCACTTTAAAAATTGATTTAGAAATTACTGGCATGAATGAACGCATTGAAACATCAATGGAATCAATCATCTTCAGGGTTTTACAAGAGTTGGTAAATAATATAATTAAGCATGCAAATGCTAATCATATTACTTTGCAATTATTAAGATTTGAAAATGAATTAACGATTATGATTGAAGATAATGGTGTAGGATTTAATGTAAAAGAAACCTTACAATCCGACAAAGGAATTGGGTTGAAAAATATTATTTCAAGAATAGAATTTTTGAAAGGAAATATTAATTACGATTCAACAATTGGCAAAGGAACAACTGTAACAATTGATATTCCGTTAGCCACTGTCTAACGCATTAAAAGCGTCTGACAGTTTTAAAAACATAAATGATGAATTATTAAAATCAATTTTAAAATAATTAATCCCCAACAATCAGACGCCTTGAAGGCGACAGATTGTTTTACAAACAAATGAAACCATCAGATAAAATAAAAATAATTATTGCCGACGACCACAAGATGATGATTGATGGCTTACTCTCCATGCTATCAGATGAAAAAAATATGGAGATAATTGGCGTAGCAAATAATGGTGAAGAGGTTTTAAAAATATTAGAAACTAAAAATGCTGATTTAGTTTTAACAGATATTAATATGCCATTGATGAATGGTATTGAATTAACAAAAGCATTAAAACAAAAATATTCTTCTATCAAAATATTAGCACTTTCTATGTTTGGCGATATAGAGCATATTCAGGAAATGCTGAATGCTGGCATATCGGGCTATGTTTTAAAAAACACAGGCAATAAAGAATTGGTGGATGCCATTAATTCAATTGCTAATGGCGGCACTTATTATGATAATGATGTAGCTGCCGAAATGATGCGTTCGCTTACTCAAAGCAATCAAAAAAAAGTAGCTATCGAAAAAGTGAATTTAACAGATAGAGAAATTGAAATTGTTAAACTTATTGCTAAAGAAATGAATAATGCCGCCATTGGCGATGCCTTATTTATTAGCGAACGAACAGTAGAATCGCATCGAAAAAATATCTATCGAAAAACCAACACTACCAATATTGTAGGGCTTTTAAAATTTGCTTTTGCAAATGGATTAATCGATTCTTAAATGAAAAAAACGAATAGTTACTTTCTATAAAAGAAAGAACATTCTACTCCTATTTAGTTAAGCCTCAAAAAGTACTTGAATGTAAATTGCCATCAAAACAAAAATTTAGAAAATCAAGAATCGGTTTTGTGCGGTGGCTTTGAGTTAGCGAAATCGCATTCAATTAGTACCTTGTAAGTCAATATCAATAAGCATTTCAAGAGAAACCACGATTTCGCTGCAAAAAAATTGATTCGTAG
>JBEEMV010000008.1:0-8153 GCA_041192505.1 Bacteroidota bacterium | reverse complement strand
ATCAGCGAAAATGTAAAAGTAAAACCTTATGTAGCAGGCGGCGGACAAGAACGCAATATGAGAGCAGGTACTGAAAACGTAACGGGTATTGTGGGTTTTGCAAAAGCATTAGAATTGGCTTACGAAAATTTTGAAGCTGAAAAACAACACATGTTAGATTTAAAATTTTATCTAAAAAAACAATTAGAAAATAATTTTGAAGGCTTGTTATTTAATGGTCGTTCGGGTTTCGAAAATTCGATGTACACTGTGTTAAGTGTTGGGTTTCCTAAAAATGCGCAAACCGAAATGTTGTTGTATACTTTAGATATGGATGGCATTTGTGTAAGTGGTGGAAGTGCTTGCAGTAGCGGTGCTAACACAGGTAGCCATGTAATTCAATCTATTTATAAAGGCAAAGCCAATCAATCAACTATTCGTTTTTCGTTTTCAAAATTTAATACAAAAGCCGAAATTGATAAAGTAGTAGAAGTGTTAATACAAAAAATTGGTAAAGCAGTTACAGCATAAGTGATGAGCATTTTATTCAAGATAAAATCTTATCTGCAATACCAATTAAAAGCAGTTAACGAACACGGCATTCACTCACCATTTGTATTCGATTTATTAACTAAAGTAATTAAAAGCCCAAAACATTTTTATGCTTTTGATGAAATTGAACATGTAAAAAAACAGCTAAAAAAATCCACAGAATCTATTCAACAAATTGAATTTGGTGCTGGTAGTCATACCTTAAAATCGGTTGAAAAAAAAATATCGCAATTAGCCAAAACAGTTTCTATTCCTGCATCGCAAGGCGAATTATTATTTAAATTAGTAGAATATTTTCAACCCAAAAGTGTTTTAGAATTAGGTACTTGCATCGGCATCAGCACTTTGTATTTATCATTAGAAAATAAGCAACGCCCAATATTTACAATTGAGGCAAATCCCGATTCGGCTAAGCTTGCACAAAAACTTTTTAAGCAATTAGAATGCAATCAAATTAATTCTTTCATCGGCACATTTGAAGAAAGATTAGATGAAGTTTTAGAACAAATACAACAAGTTGATTTTGTATTTATTGATGGCAATCATAGATACGAACCAACGATAAATTATTATAAAAAAATATTGCCTTATACGCATGAAAACAGCATCCTAATTTTTCATGATATACACTGGAGTGAAGGCATGCAACAAGCTTGGCATGAAATCATAAATGAGGATGCAGTAAGTATTTCGGTAGATATTTTTTCGATGGGATTTGTATATTTCCGTAAAGGAATTTTGAAACAACATTTTGTGTTGAGATAAGATAAATCTTACAGCAATTTATTTCTACCAACTATTTTTTGCACCATTTCCATCTTCTAATGAAAAATAAAAAGTAGTGCCTTCGTTAATTTTACTTTCAGCCCAAATTTTTCCTTCATGTTTTTCTATAATTAATTTTACAATGGCTAAGCCCACACCAGTGCCTTCAAATTCGGATGAAGTATGCATGCGTTGAAATACACCAAATAGCTTGCTGGCTTGATTCATATCAAATCCTGCTCCGTTATCTTTTACATAAAAAATGGTGTTTTCATTTTCATATTCAACACCAATTTGCACCACCGAACAATCTTTTTTAGCCGAATATTTTACGGCATTCGAAATTAAATTCATCCATACTTGTTCTAAAAGCGAAGCATCGCCATCCACATTAGGCAAGGCTTTTATACTAATTTGTGCTTGATGTTGATTCGCTTTTTCAAAATCGTATTTCACTTTTCTAACCAATGCATTCATATCCACCTTCGATTTTTCAATTTGCATTTTGCCCAATTTGCTTAGGTGCAATAAATCGCCAATCAAATCAGTCATGCGTTTGGCAGCAGCTACAATGTGCCATACATATTCTTTCCCTTCTTCATTCAAATCATTTTTATGAAATTCGGAAAGCAAATTGGCAAAGCCATAAATGGCATTTAACGGTGTTCGTAAATCGTGCGACACCGTGTATGTAAACATTTCCAGCTCTTTAATTGTTTGCGCCAATTCTTGCGTTCGTTGTTCTACTTTGCCTTCTAACTCATCATTCAATTCTTTCAATTTTTCTTCTGCCAATTTTTTATCCGTAATATTTCGATAGTTGGAAACAATGGCTTTTACGTTTTCATCATACAACAAATTTATCACTGTGCCTTCACACCAAATAAACGAACCATCTTTGCATTTAAACCTATTGATACGTTGATAAATTACACCTGGATTTTGTATCACATCATCCAACTTTCCTCTTGATTCAACGGCTTGTTCGGGGTGCATAATTTCAAATGCAGGTTTGCCAATGGTTTCGGCAATAGTAAAGCCCGTATTTTTTTCGTACGATGGGCTTAGATAAATTATTTTTCCAGTAGCATCGGTTAAGCCAATTACATCCGTTCCATTTTCAATTAATGCTCTAAAATGTTGTTCGCTTTTAACTAATTTTTGTTCTACTCTTATTTTTTCGCTATGTTCCTCTGCTTCCTTCAAAGCCCTTGTAAACCTTGATTGTAGGGAATACAATTTATCTTTTAACACATAATCGGTTACTCCTTTTTTTATTAAATCAATAATATTTTCTTCGCCAATTGTACCTGAAACAAAAATGAAAGGAATGTCGGGTGTGTGTTCTTGTTTAAAGTAAAAAGCCTCTAAGCCGCTGTAATTGGGCAATGAGTAATCGGATAAAATAATATCGGGTTCGAATTCGAATAAGGTGCTTTCAAAATCTTCCTTAGTTTGCACTATTCTGCTTACATACACTATTTCATTTTTTCGCAGTTCGTGCCTAATCAAATCAATGTCGTAAACACTGTGCTCAACAATTAATATTTTGATTGGAGTAATCATAAAATTAAAAATTTAAAAAGGTTTTTGATTCAATAAAAGCCAATATAATCCAAGTTCGGAAACAGCTTTAATAAAAGCATTAAACTCTACAGGTTTTACTACATAACTGTTTGCGCCCAAGTTGTAACACGTTTGTATATCAGGGTCCTCTTTAGATGAAGTAAGCATTACCACTGGAATTTTTTTTGTATGTTCGTTTGCTTTTAATTTTTGCAGCACTTCAATGCCATCTACTTTTGGCATTTTCAAATCCAGTAAAATCACTTTTAGGTGATGAATATTTTCGGTTAAATTTCCTTCCTTTCCAAAAATATATTCCAATGCTTCAGCTCCATCTTTTAAGTGCAAAATAGAGTTAGCTAAATTATTTTTTCGTAATGCTCTAATCGTCATTTCGGCATCGTTCAAATTATCTTCTACTAATAAAATTTCTACTGCTGTGTTCATGGATTTGTTTATTTAGGTAATGAAAAATAAAAAATTGCTCCTTGATTTAAAGTGGCTTCAGCCCATACTTTGCCACCATGTTTAGTAATAATACGTTGCACAATTGCTAAGCCTACACCAGTGCCTTCAAACTCTTCATCGGAGTGTAAACGTTGAAAAACGCCAAACAATTTATGAGCATATTTCATATCAAATCCTACACCATTATCGCTGATGTAAAAAATAATTTTATCGTCTTCTTCAGTTGCACCAATTTCAATTTTTCGTTCGCTTTTTGTTTGCGAATATTTGAAAGCATTGGCAATTAAATTTATCCAAACTTGTTTTATGCTAATAACATCGGCATATACATTGGGCAACGGTTTTATGTGCAACACCACATTCTTATTTTGTTCGTTGTTAAACATTTCATCGGCAATATTTTTTACCATTTCGTGCATCTCAATTTTCATTTTCACTAATTCACGTTTTCCTATTTTTGAAAAACTAAGTAAGTCGTCAATCAACATACCCATGCGTTGTGCATTGCTGGTTACGGTGTGCATCAAGCGCTGTGCTTCGGCATCTAATTGATGAATATAATCTTCATTCAAAATTTGCGTAAATCCATTGATGGCTCTAAGTGGTGCCCGTAAATCGTGTGATACGGAATACGTAAAGGCTTCCAGCTCTTTGTTTATTTGTTGAATTTTCTCTTCATTTAATTTTCGTTCGGTAATATTTCTATTAATAACCACAATGCCTTGCGGCTGTTGATGTGCATCAAACAACATTGCCGATGAACAAAGCACCGTCATTTTTTCGTTGGCTCTGTTGGGCTGCGTTACTTCGCCTTTCCATTTTTTGTGCTTAAATAATTCGTTTATAATTGCTTGCCGTTCGGTTTCATCTTTATAAATTGTTCGTACAATTGTACTAACCGATTTACCCAAAACCTCCTCTTCCGAAAAGCCATACATGGCTTCACTGGCTTTGTTCCAAGTGGTTACCGTTAAATTCATATCGGTAATAATAATGGCATCGGGCGATTCTTCAATTAATAATTGCAATTTATTTCGTTGTGCAATTACTTTTTCTTCTTGCAATTTTCGTTCGGTAATATTTTCTGAAAGTACTGTTACACCCATCACATTATCGGTTTCATCTTTAATTGGAAAATATTTTGTTTCAAAATAAAATCGATTTACATCGCCATATTCTTCGATGGTAATAAAGGTTTCGCCAGCTAATGCTTTGTCGCAATTTTGTTTTGCCCTTATTCTATCGGCTTCGGCAGTAATGCTGTTTAGCATACTTGCTCCAACACTTACTGATGTGCCATAAGCCGCATGGGTGGCTATTTTAAAGGCAGTATTAGCTACCAAATAATTGTATTCTTTATCAATTGAAAACCTCAACACAGTTTGTAAACTTTCAATAGTTGATTGCAATAATTGGGTTTGCAATTTTACTTGTTGCTCGGCAATGGTTCGTTTTTTATCTGTTTTATTTAACGATACCGAAACAAACCACACTAAAACAAAAAACGAAAGAATAATAAAAGTGATTAAAAGTGCAATGCCCGATTCTAAACCAACTACATAATGCCAGCTTAATTGCAAACGCAAATAGCCTAACAATATAGGAATAATGATAACTGTTGGTATAGCAATTTGTGCAACTAAACTACCCAAAAATGGCGTTGTAAAAGTTTGCATAAAACCATAATTGCGATTGACCAACAGCAATGCAATAGCAATAAACAAAAAACAAAAAGCCGTGTGAAAAGCCATGGGCTTAAGCGACAGAAATATTTCGACTTGATAGATGTAAGCAATAACATTGGCAAGGCTGATAACAAAAACCAAAAAAGTAAAATAATTGGCAAGTCTGCGCCATTTGTATTTGTTGGTACTAATTTGTAAAAAAGCAATGCCCAATAACAAAAAAGAAAAGGCAGTATAAAATGTAATTCCGTTAGAAACCTTATCTAAAATAGTAGCATCCATTTTAGAAAAATAAAGCCATTTATCTACCCGTAATTCGATGCCAGTTACTAATGAAAAAAGTTTTAATGCGCCAATTAAACAAATTAAAATAGCTATAAAAATAGTGGCTGCAATTATTTTTTTGCCACTATAATTTTTTGCTAAAAATAAAACAAGAAGACTCAAAAGGCTTAATCCTACTGCTGTTATCGGGTTCATATTATTCCAATGCAATGCACCAATAAAGCTACATGAATAATTAAATTGCCAACTGCACAACACCGAAAGTGCAATTATTAAAACAGTAATAGGAAGTAAAAATGATAGTATATAAACGAATGACTTCATGTTGTTTTTTTGAAATTGAAAACAATAAAGCAAACGTGGTTTAATAGATGTAGGAAAATACTTAACGAAGCAAATATCCTTTTAGCAAATTTATATTAAAAAGAATAGAACTAATTATTTTTTTGAAAAAAATTGAGTCGTTCTTTTTATTTAAACTGCAACGCTAACACACCATAAAAACAAACCGCCATTGTAATTGCTTACAATAGCGGCTTTAATGAAAAATTACACTCCTCTTTTATTCTTTAATAAATTTTGTTCTACTTATTTTTCCATCGGCTTTTAGTTCGATAATGTATAAGCCATTTTCAAAGCTACTTACATCAATACTTTTTTTGCTGCCCATAATTTTATCAGTAAAAATATTTCTGCCATCTATAGAATAGATATTTATTTGTGTGTTTAATACAGCTGAATTGATGTTGATGAAATTTGATGTTGGATTTGGTGCAACATTAAATTGAATTGTATTCAAATCGTTGATACCACTGCCTGTGCCAATGGTTACTGTTTGAGCCGAAGAAGTTTTATTACACCCAAAATGAGAGAAAACTTCCACCGTATAACTACCCGAGGCAGTAATTGTATAAGAAGCCGAATTAGCACCAGTGATAGCCGAACCATTCAACATCCATTGAATGCTATCTCTGTTTCCGGCAGAAATAGTTAATGTATTTCCACTCACGGTAAAACTTGGAGCTGTTAAAAAACCATCACAATAAACTGCTTTCACTTGGTTAGTATCTAAAGCCACTTGATACACTAATAATTCATCCAACAATCCATCGTAATCTTTTTGAGGATTAACAACCGAGCCACCAGAACCACCACCAACTATACAAGGATAAGCTCCACCTAAGCCGCCATACACCGTTAACGAAGCCCCTGTAGCTTGTGAGTGTGCCATTACACCATCAATATAAACATACGCCATTTGATTAGCAGCATCGTGAATGCCCATGTAATGATGCCAGTTGGTATCAGCAGGAGCTGGGTTATAAATAGAGGCATACATGGTATTGTTATAATAAAAATCGCCACCAATATTTGTAAAAGGACCATTAAACCGTACATCCAAACCCTGCGTTAATTCAATAATAGTTGGGTAGCTAAAAGTGGTGGATGCTGCATGCTTTGCCCAACACGATATTGTAAAAGGTCCGAACGGAATAAAATTATCGTTGCTGTATAAATAGGCAGGGTTGTTTAAATTAACAGCACCACCTTTTATGCCTGGGGCATATACGGTAGTTGAATTAGAGTTAGTAAGGTTGTGTGTATTGGCACTTGTATCAATCAGGTTGTTATCAAAATTCCAATAAGCCATTAAGCCACTGGTAGGAATTTGTGCTAATAAAAAATTGCTAATAAGCAAAGCAGTAAAAAGTGTAATAATTTTTTTCATGATACTGAATATTTGTTTTGGTTAATTTTTGTGATGCAAAGATTGATTGCAATGGAGATTAATTTAAAGCCACTTTACCAAACCCCGTTTTCATTTTACCAAATTTCATACAAGCAATGGCATGTATTTATACTTTTGTTTTATCGAATGAAAAGAATAATCTGCTTCTTATTATTGTGTTCAATCAGTGCTTTTGCGCAACAACCCGTACATGAAATTATCAGTATTGAAAAGGGTTTGCCATCGAAAACAGTTTATAGTATGCTGCAAGATTCAAAAGGCTTTATTTGGATTGCACATGAAAAAGGTATTAGCAGATATGATGGTACTAAAATGAAAAATTATGTGGCTGCCACATCGCAAGGCAGAGCTTGCACATCGTTACAAGAAAGCAATGATGGACGAATTTGGTTTGTAAATTTTGATGGTAATGTATTTTACACTTTTGCAAATGCAGATTCGGTTTATGAAGAACCAAGATTGAAAACTAAGGGCGATTGGAGTCATATTTATTACAACAATAATTGCATCTTAAAACCAACTTTCAATGGGTTAATTTTCTTACATCTAAAAACAAATACACTTCAACAAATTGAGCCAGCATTTAAATTGAATGGCTATATCTCATCAAGCCTACAAGATGATGAACTGGTTTTAACTTCTTTTGATTACACATCTTCATTAGGAATTCGTTGGAAGTATGTGAACC
The DNA here is from genome assembly GCA_041192505.1 of Bacteroidota bacterium. GTDB lineage: Bacteria > Bacteroidota > Bacteroidia > Chitinophagales > CAIODY01 > CAIODY01. The sequence goes on along the minus strand of JBEEMV010000008.1, from coordinate 415 downwards.
ACAAAACTGCCATTATTCCACTCACATCAAAGTTTGTAATTAAAGATGGCAGAGGCATAACCGGGCCAATAAAAATTGGAAAAGAATATTGGTTAATGACATCAGCTAATGGAATCAGTTTCATTAATATGAATACTGGATTGATTAAAAATGGCATTAATAATAACATCATCGTAAATTATTACAAATGGCAAAACAATATTCTTTGGCTTTGCACCACAGCAGGTGTATTTGCATTCGATAAAAATTTGAATCCACTTTTTAATGGAAAAGCATTGTTCCCAAATTATTCTGTTTCGGATATTATGTATGACAGAGAAGGAACACTTTGGATTGCCACATTGAATGGAGGATTGATAAAAACACCAGCTTTAGAAATCTTAAATCATAAGATAAATGATAAGTCAGTGGTTTC
>JBEEMV010000007.1:0-6540 GCA_041192505.1 Bacteroidota bacterium | reverse complement strand
TTTTCATTATTGCTTATTTTATTACTATCCATTTTTTAACCTTAGTGTCTGTTCCATCCACTAATTTACAGATATAAGTGCCAGAAGCTACATTCAGTTTTATAGTAATTTTAGCTATACCGTTAGTAAGAGTAGCATCATATACTTGCCTACCCACTAAATCATTTATGAGCAGTTTACCTGTTTTATTTCTTAATAAATAACTAATGGTTAGTTCATCTTTGCCCGGGTTAGGGTATAAGGTAAAGTTGTTATCATTAGTAGTTATTTGGGTAGAATCGTTATTGATAGTATGTTTTGCCATTCGTAATTGACTAACATCTATCCATTCAGGATTAGGGTTAAATGGTTCATCAAATACTAATTCTAATAATCGCTTAGCATGGTTACTTACTCGGGTGGTGGTAGCAGTTACGGCTCTAATTAATTGTTCTTGATTAGTATTAAAATGCAAAGCTGCCATTTCTTGTTCGTGTTCATCAGTGATAACAGCATCAGTGGTAGCTTTATCTTTTAACATGGTATATAAATTAATAAATGCCGTTAATTCAATTGCTTCATTTGGTTCAACTGATGCAGCATTCAAATAATCTAATGCCGCATTGCATTGGGTTAAATTATTGGTATGCAAAGCTAATACTAACGCTTGTTTATAAGCCTCCACCGTTTTTATATCAATGGTTAAATAATCGTAAGCCGAAGCATAATCCATCATAGCGGCATAAGCCCCCACTATTTCATACTGTATTTTTTCAATCTCAAATGGATTAGCAGCATGAGGCAATTGAGCTTTTAAAGCATTAATATAATCCATGCCTTGACAACAATTAGGGTCAGGCAATTTATTGGATGGGCATTGATTAATAGCTGAAGACACCCTATTTATATGAATATTATTCGAACACAACGTATTAACTCCATCTGCATTACCTGTATATTCTTCATAAGTAGGTTGATTAATTAAAAATGAATTGATGTGATTGTAGGTGCTGCTACATACATCTTTAAATTTGTTTAAAGGCGTAGGTAATTGGTTTTTTAACATGCCTTTAGGAGTAAGCGGATTCAGCACCCAATCAGCGCTATGCTGTTGGTGTTCATTACAACCTGTTTCTAATTTGCTATTATTTTTTTCACCTTGAAAACCATAAGTAGTACCTTGAGTGGTATTATCTTGTAAAAAACTTGCTGCTGAAGCATTATCTTGTACAATTAAACCAATATTTTGAAATGAATTGCTCGTATTAATATCATTATGATTAATTTTCGAATATCCATCAACGCTATAAATACCAAAGCAAACGGTTTGCCCTGATGGGAAATATGGAAATGGCACAACATTAACCCCAGCAGGAATATTATTAAAATGATTTTGTGAGATATTATCATTCGCCATACTAATTGAAGTAATCCCTTGAAATACATTATCAAATGTATTGCCTGTGGCTTTTAAAGTGTAGGCTGGGTTATTATTGCTACTTACATATATTCCCCATCCTGCATTTTTTACCATATTGTTTTCAAAATTAAATCGTGCATCAATGCTATGTACCGCATTGCCTTTTAATGCAGGATGCAAATTGCCTAATACATTATTCTTATTTAAATCAAATGTGCAGCCTTTAATTTTAATTCCTTTAACATCCCACATACTTATACCACAATAAGTACCAAACCTTGAACCTGTTGTAGCATCAACATATCGGTTGCTATGTAAAAAATCGTTAGCAATAAATTGGCAATTGGTAAAATAGCTTTCGTTATCTTTTTCAGGATGAGATAAATCTTTATTAGCATATTTCATAAACTCAACACTACGTCTATTATTAATAAACTGCGTATTGATACATCTAACTACACCGCCTGCGTTGCCATTAAAATGAGGGAAATTTTCACCAGGGTCAAAATTAGCAAAGCCAGTAAGTATTGCATCATGTGCATTTTCAATGATTGAATTTTTACTATAAATCATTCCTTGATTGGTACAACGATAACCGCCACCTGTATAATCTCCAGTAGAAATAATATCTTGATTTCGCTTTAACCCCGATCCAATTAGTTGAATGCCACTCCACATTCCATTTTTACAACTACTTGTTAGCTTTGAATCTTCTAAATGAAGTAATCCGCCTCTTTCAACAATAATTCCGCTTGGTACAGTTGGGTCAAAACGAACTTCAGTAGATGATAAATCAAGCGTAGAACCAAATGGTACAGTAATGAAACCAGAAACGTTAACAACAGGTGTATTAAAATTATAAACTGTATTTTGAGGTATTGTAAAAGAATGTGTCCAATCTGTATTAAGGTTGGTTTTCCAAAAACTATTTCCAAATGTACTTACATATAATTTTCTCTCTAAAGGTTGTATTTGCATTTCAGTAATAACGCAGAAAGGCAAATTTTCATTGAATGGAATCCAAGATGTTGAACCAGGTTGTAATTTAAATACCCCAGCATCAGTTCCAACAAACAAATTACCAGTAGCGGCATCTAATTTAAGTGAATTACATGGAAATACAGGAAGATTAAATGTAATTTCACTCCAACTCGTACCTCCATTAGTAGATTCAAACACTTTGTGATTGTTAAAATTATTATCCTTATAACCTGTAAAACATACCCAAAGATGATTTGAATTTGCTGGGTCAATTTCTATGTCAGATATTACATTTTTGAAACCAGGAATATTATTTCTGAAACTTGGTGAAACATCTTGATAGACTGGAGTACTGCTTGATAAATCTAATTTTATCAATTGAAAAATGGAAATATCAGTTTGTAATGTGTACAAATTATCGTTTTCACAATTCCAAACAGGACGGCTAAAAGATGTGTAAATAATATTAGGATTATTAGGTGCTACTTCAAAAGATTTAATATTGTTCTTAGTGTCATCATAAATCTTTTTGCCACTTACACCTGACGATATTATTGTACCTTGAGGCCAAAGGTAAAAATTACAAATATTTGTACTTTGGCTTGCAAAATTTGAAAAATCACTAAGTGGACTATTCCCAAATGAGCTGCTTGAATACTTCCAAATATCTTTATATCCTACAAAGAGTTCATTTGGATTAAGAGGGTTTAGTTGATGTTGATAATTCTCAGAATATTTCACAAAACCATTAGGTAGGTTCACAGAACTATTTTTAAAATAAAAATACCCTGATTGAAAAGTAGATGAGTAGGTATAATTATTTTCGTTAGTAGGATCCATCGTACATTTAGAACCATCTGAATTTCCTTTATATATCCAATTTGCACCATTGAACAATCTACAACCATTATCTTGTAATCCCGTGATCAGATTAGTAGATGTCAATGTATTTTTACTAATATCAACTCCATATGCTTCAGCCACTTGTAATCCTTTATTTTTATATTTAAAAGAGCAAACGGTTGGCATAGGAGGGGTAGCTGTATTATTATCTAATTTGCCACTATTAATGCTTTTATAAATACCTCCATCATTTGAGGCAAAAAGAATATTAGAATTATTAGAGTCCCATTCTAATCCATTCCAATCACCATGGGTTACTGGATGTGTATCATATCCTCCAATTTCTACTGGATTATTTGAACTAAAACCTATTGTGCTATTATTTACATCAACTAATTTACTAATTGTTATTTGAAATAGATTTGCATAACCAAATAAGATTCTATTTTCGTCAGCTGGATCAATATCAAATGCTTTATGAAATTCATAGCCTTGATCATTGAAGCTTCCAGGAAGTGCAGATAAATTAATTTGAAAAACATGTTGACCAGCATCATCAGAAACAAAAAGACTTCTTGCCAAAGAGGGAATTCCAGTACAACTATTTGTAAAGGGAGTATAGAAGTATACATAATTTTCCATTCCACTTTTTTTACATATAGCAACTAAAGAAAATGACTTGGATGAATTTGAAAAACAATTAATGATATTAGATGGTGTTATATTTTGCCAATTAACTCCTCCATCAATTGTTTTAAAAAATCCATTTCCTGATGCATAAATAACTGAACTATTATTGGGCTTAAATTCTAAATCTGAAATCATCACTCCCGAAAATATTTGAGTCCAGCTATTGCCATTATCTATACTTTTAAATATTCCACCATCCTCAGTAGTTGAACCATTACTTTTAGAGATAGCAGCATATAAAATATTTGTAGCAGATGGGTCTATTAAAATTCTATGAATTTTAATATTTGGCCACTCCCCATAGTCACAATTCAAGTTTCCAAAATTTTTTATCCTTGATGAAAATGTTACTCCACCATCAATTGACTTAAATATCCCTAATGAACCCCAATAGGATGGATTAATATTTCCTTCATGTAAAATATTGCTTCCTGTACCGATATAAATTGTATTCTCATTATGGGGGTCAATCGCAATATCTGAGATGCAAATAAATGGTTGCTTTATCATAGGTCGAAACCATGAATCACCTCCGTCAATAGATTTCCAAAGTCCACCACTGGCTGAACCAGCATACATGACCAAAGAATTACTTGGTGCAATCCGAACTACATTTATTCGTCCAGCACCATAATCCGATTGATTAATTGGCATATTTTCATTAGTTACGATTTCCCATTCAGCATTATTTTTATTACAGGTTGTAGAATTTTTACTAATCCCTAAATTAATATCCCAATCTGAATTTATTGCACTTTGCATTGATAATTCAAATGAATTTTTTAATGTATTAAGCTGGCTAAATTTACCTGATGGAAATAATCTTGGTTCCCAGAAATTATACCACCTATTAAACTGTGCTTTTTCTCCTTCATTTTCTACTTCAACATTTTCAGGTTCTTCACTTTCCTCATCAGGATGTGCTGCATCAAACTCTGCTTTGATTTGATAAATTGTTTTTTCTTGTTGAGTTGAATCTTGTGCTTGTAACTTTAAAGTAGATGTTAAGGAAATAATAGTAAGAATTAGTAGAGTAGTTAAATAGATTTTTTTCATGGTAAAATTATTTTAGTGTAAAAATACTTCACAAGTTTAATAATATTATTTATAAAAGTCAAATTAGTTTTTCAGCAATTTTGTCATTCGGTTTTTGTTGGAATACAATTTGAAAAATCAAACTACAAAACAAATTATTTTATGCTTTTACTTTTTATGCCTTTTATGATGGGTGGCGGCAATATGGGATTTTATTTATTGTTGGGCGTTTTAACTTTAATCAGTTTTGGTATTCAATCAAGGCTGCAATCTCGTTTTCGTGAATTTAGCCAAATACCTACGCCCAATGGTATGTCGGGTGCTGAGATAGCTCAAAAAATGTTACGTGATAATGCAATTTATGATGTAAAAGTTCAATCGGTTGAAGGTATGCTTACCGATCATTACAACCCAATGGATAAAACTGTAAATCTTTCGGAAGATGTATATAATGGCAGAAATGTAAGCGCAGCAGCCGTGGCAGCACATGAATGTGGTCATGCAGTACAACATGCACAAGCTTATAGTATGCTCATGTTGCGTAGCCGCTTAGTTCCTATTGTGCAGTTTTCGAGCAATATTTTGCATTGGATTTTATTGGCAGGCGTTTTATTAATTCAGGTTTTTCCATCTTTATTATTAATAGGCATTGTATTGTTTGCAGCTACAACTATTTTTTCGTTGGTTACATTACCTGTTGAGTTTGATGCCAGCAAACGTGCCTTAGCTTGGTTAGATGAAAAAAATGTTTTACCACAATTAGAACACAGCAAAGCCAAATCGGCTTTAGATGCAGCCGCTATGACCTATGTAATGGCAGCTATTACATCACTTGCTACATTGCTTCATTACATCCTAATTTTTATGGGCAATAGAAGGAGAGATTAGTTCGAAAGGAAGTTATTAGTTTTTGGTTTCTTGTTGTAAGTAAACTCCTCCGTGGCTATTTTCCGAAGTAGCTTACTATTGATTGTTAGTATCGAGCTCTATTATATTGCTTTTGTACGCTATGTTTACATCTTCGGCAAATCAAAGTGCATTTTATGTGCAGCGCTTTTAGGCAATACAGCCACAGTATGGCGTACTATACACATAAGCTTATCGTTTTCATCTACTATTTTTATTTCCCATATTTGAGTAGATTGCCCAATATGAATAGGTCGTGCTGTACCATATACCCAACCATCATGTTTTGTACGAATATGATTAGCATTAATCTCTAATCCTACTGCATAAAAACTATCCTGGTTTACACAAAAGTTAGCAGCCAAGCTACCAATACTTTCAGCCAAGGTTACATTAGCCCCACCATGCAGCAATCCAGCCGATTGCTTGGTACGATCATCAACAGGCATTTTTGCTTTCAAATAATCATCGCCCACTTCAATACATTCAATACCTAATAAGCCTATCATATTATCTTTCATAAATTGATGGGTAATGGTAGCTGCATCAATTTTATATTTCCAAATCATATTAATAAGTTGTTTACGAGTTTTAATAAATAAAAAAGCGAAGTTGAAATTCAACTTCGCTTTTTTGTATTCTTATATTTTTAATTATTGAGCAGGAATAATATCAACTCTTCTGTT
>JBEEMV010000006.1:0-5095 GCA_041192505.1 Bacteroidota bacterium | reverse complement strand
ATACGAGATAATTATAAGCAATTTGGCATTGAATGGTTGCAAAATACATTGAAAGAAAAGGATAAAGTTTATTTTCATCAAGTTGATTTAAAAAATCCTTACCGACTAACAAGGGCTTTGGAAGTGTGTTTGCAAACTAATTTACCTTATTCATCTTTTAGAAGTGAAGGCAAAAAAGTAGAACAATTTTTTGATGTAATTAAAATTGGGTTGCAAATGCCTCGTGAAATTTTATACCAAAGAATTAATGAAAGGGTAGGGGTGATGATACAAAATGGACTGGAACAAGAAGTTAGAAGTCTTTATGAATACAAGCATTTACAGGCATTGCATACAGTAGGTTATGCTGAATGGTTTGATTTTTTTGAAAATAAAAATTCGAAAGAAACAACGATTGAATTGATAAAACAAAACACAAGGCATTATGCCAAAAGACAAATTACATGGTTTAGTAAAGAGAAAAATTTGAAATGGATGGATGCTGAAAAAATAAATGAAATGATATTGGCAATTGAAAAAATTAAAATGGTTTAATCCCTAATTTCTATTTCTCTATCAATATTTATGTTGAATTTATTAGCCACTTTTATAATACTTTGAACTTCCAAAATATTTTCTTTTTGAATAGCACTATAAATATGCGGAAAATAATCTTGTACAGAATTTGCCCATTCATATTTTATATTTTCTTTTATAGCATTGGCATCAATATGCAATAAAATTATTTCATTTTCAGCGGCATAATATCTATGGGCAGTAGCCTCCAATTGCTTGATGGTACTGGCATGTATAAACCCTTCTTGTTGATATGCATCTGGGAAATAAAAAATCTCGTTAGCAAATTTTTCCCATTGTTGCTTGGTAGTAATATGAAAAATGATGGAATGAAACATAGTGAAATTATCGGTTAAAACTTAATCGCATTCCGTTTTGGCATTCATCAAAAACACCATTTTGATAAGCCAAATGTCCGTTAATAAAAGTATGTGTTATTTCACCTTTCATGGTTTTGCCAATCAACGGACTCCAACCGCATTTGTATAAAACATTTTGTGGCGTAATGCTATAATCTTTATCAATATCAACTAAAACTAAATCGGCAAAATAGCCTTCCCGAATAAAACCACGTTTTGAAATTTTAAATGAAACAGCTGGTGCATGGCACATTTTCTCCACTATTTTTTCTAAACTAATTCTTTGTTGATGATAAAAACTTAACATTAAATTTAGTGTGTGTTGAACCAACGGAATGCCCGATGGTGCTCTTAAATAATCGTTTTGTTTTTCTTCCCAAGTATGTGGTGCATGATCGGTGGCTATAATATCCAATTGGTTTTTTAACAATGCATCAAACAGTGCTTCCTTATGATGCGGTGCTTTAATGGCTGGGTTGCACTTAATTAAATTGCCATATGTTTCATAATCATCAGCGCTAAAATATAAATGATGAACACATATTTCGGATGTTATTTTTTTATCCACCAAAGCACTTAATACTTCGGCTGTTGATGCATTTTCATCTACAGTAGTTTGTGGTGCAAACAATACAATTTCATTAGCTGTTGAAATATGAAACACATTTAATCTTGTATCATATTTTTTTGCTAATGCCACAGCATAACATGATGATTCGAAACAAGCTGCTACATCACGAATGATGGGGTGTTCAGAAGCTGGAATAGCATCACCATATTTTTTTCGGGCTATTTCTAAATTATGTTTTACAATATTTTCCGATTCGCAATGTGTTGAAATTAAACATGGCGATTGCGAAAATATTTTTTCTAAAATACTTTCATCATCTACCAACATATCGCCAGTACTACTGCCCATAAATATTTTAATACCACATACATCTTTAGGATTTGTTTTTAAAACTTCATCTAAATTAGAATTAGAAGCACCCATATAAAATGAAAAATTAGCCAACGATTTATTTTGTCCAATCAAATATTTATCAGCCAATAATTCTTGTGTTAAAGCTTGTGGATGTGTATTTGGCATTTCCATAAAGCTGGTTACACCGCCTGCTACAGCCGCTTTCGATTCAGAATAAATAGTTGCTTTATGTGTTAGCCCTGGTTCTCTGAAATGAACTTGGTCATCAATAATACCTGGAATTAAATATTTTCCTTCGGCATTTGTTTCATCAATATTACCTGGGTTTGTAATACTAGGTTCAATCTTATCAATCAATCCATCTTTTATTAATACATCACCCGAAAATATTTTCCCTTCGTTTACAATTCTTGCGTTTTTAATTAAATGAGATGACATGAAGTATTTTTTTTCAAAGATAAAATTTCTTGGCTTTTAGCAACTCATTTTTTTTACATTTGCAATTTACTACCAAAAATGAACGCACCCAAAGAAACCCCATTAATGAAGCAATACAACACCATCAAGGAAAAATATCCTGATGCCATTTTGTTGTTTCGGGTGGGCGATTTTTATGAAACATTTGATGGCGATGCAGTGATTGCTTCAAAAATTTTGGGCATCACTTTAACTAAAAGAAATAGTGGTGCTGCCAGTTCCAGCAACTTGGCTGGCTTTCCTTATCATTCGTTAGATACCTATTTGCCAAAGTTGGTAAAGGCTGGTTATCGAGTAGCAATTTGCGACCAACTCGAAGACCCGAAGATGACCAAAACCATTGTCAAACGTGGGGTTACGGAGTTAGTAACGCCGGGCGTTACAGTGAATGATAAAATCTTGAATCATCGAACAAACAATTTTTTATGCAGTGTTGCATTTGGAAATGACGAGTTCGGCATTTCATTTATTGATATTTCTACGGGCGAATTTTTAGTATCGCAAGGCAACAAAGCACACATTGAAAAGCTGATTCAGAGCTTTCAACCAGCCGAAATTATTTTTTCAAAAAAATATCAAAGCGAATTTACCGCATGGTTTGATAATCGTTTTTACACTTTTATGATTGACGATTGGGTATATCAATATGATACGGCTCGTGAATTATTATTGCGTCATTTTGAAACTGCATCCTTAAAAGGATTTGGCATTGAAGAGTTGCAACTGGCTGTGGTGGCTGCTGGTGCAACGATGCATTATTTGAAAACTACCGAACATACTCAATTGCAACATATCAATTCGTTGCAACGAATTGCCGAAGACAAATATGTTTGGCTCGATAGATTTACGATTAGAAATTTAGAATTAATTGATTCGCCATTTCATGATGGTGTGCCGCTGATAAAAATAATTGACAAAACGCAATCACCCATGGGTGCTCGAATGATGCGCCGATGGTTGCTTTTGCCATTGAAAGAAGCAAAACCAATTGAAGAAAGATTGGCTGTGGTTGATTATTTTTTGAGAGGAGAATCTTCTGCTGAATTGGATTTGAAATCCGATTCTCACGAGTTGCGGATTTCAAATCCGCAACAGCTATTGTCAAATCAACTCCAACAACTTGGCGATTTGGAACGATTGATTTCAAAAGTGCCCATGGCAAGGGTTACGCCACGTGAAGTAGTTCAATTGAAAAAATCTTTGTATGGTATTGAAACGATAAAAAACATTTGCACACAAAGCAATCAACCCACTTTGCAAAAATGGGCCGACCAACTCAATCCATGTTTGCATATCAGAAACAGAATTGAAAAAGAAATTTTGCCCGAACCACCAGCTTTGGCAAATCGAGGCGGAATAATCGCTTCAGGTGTGCATGAACAATTAGATGAGTTGAGGGAAATCAGCAGTTCATCAAAAGATTATTTGCTAAAAATTCAACAAAAGGCTGCGGAAGAAACTGGCATCACTACTTTAAAAATCAGCTTCAACAATGTGTTTGGTTATTATTTAGAAGTAACTAATTCGCACAAAAATAAAGTTCCTGCTTCGTGGATTCGTAAGCAAACATTGACCAATGCTGAACGTTACATCACGGAAGAATTAAAAGTTTTTGAAGAAAAAATATTAGGTGCCGAAGAAAAAATTTCTACCATCGAACAAAATTTGTTTGAACAATTGGTAAAAGATTTGGCAGAATTTGTTCAACCCATTCAGTTGAATGCCACAGTGTTGGCGCAATTGGACTGTTTGATAAGTTTTGCAACGGTTGCTTCTGAAAATAATTATGTGAAACCGCATTTAGCCGAAGACGGTATTTTACAAATAAAAGATGGTCGTCATCCAGTTATCGAAAAGCAATTGCCTGTGGGCGAAAGTTTTGTACCAAACGATATTTATTTGGATAGAGATTCGCAACAAATTATCATCATCACAGGTCCGAACATGGCTGGAAAGTCAGCACTGTTGAGGCAAACAGCATTGATAGTGTTGTTGGCGCAAGCAGGAAGTTTTGTGCCTGCCAGTCATGCTACAATTAGTTTGGTAGATAAAATTTTTACTCGAGTTGGTGCCAGCGATAATATCAGCAGTGGCGAATCAACTTTTATGGTGGAGATGAATGAAACCGCCAGCATCCTAAATAATATTTCGAATGACAGTTTGGTTTTGTTGGATGAAATCGGTCGTGGCACTTCCACTTATGATGGCATCAGCATCGCTTGGAGCATTGCAGAATATTTGCACAATCATCCCCTGTATAAACCCAAAACGCTCTTTGCTACGCATTATCACGAGCTCACTGAATTATCAGAAGTGTATCCAAAAATTAAAAACTTCAACGTGAGTGTTCATGAACATGAAGGCAAAATTATTTTCTTGCGAAAACTGAAACAAGGTGGAAGTCAGCACAGCTTTGGAATACAAGTGGCGAAGATGGCTGGTATGCCGCAAAATTTGATTCAACGAGCCAACGAAATGATGCACCAATTAGAATCGAAAAGTTTGCAAGAACAAAACCGACAACAATTGCGAAGCGTTCCAACGCAACAAATGCAACTAAATATTTTCGACCCAGTGAGCGATGAACTAAAAGAAATTTTACAACAACTTAAACTACTCGACATCAACAAAACCACACCTGTTGAAGCTTTGATGAAGTTGATTGAGTTGAAGGGGATGGTGAGGGGGTAATGAGCTAATGTTGTTTTGTTTTGCCACCAGCCACCACTAAATTAATTAAAGCACCACCGTATTTACCACTTGGCTTAGTGCACTATTG
>JBEEMV010000005.1:0-2763 GCA_041192505.1 Bacteroidota bacterium | reverse complement strand
ATGATTCTGTAAATATATATCCTTATAACATAGTACTTTGTCCTGATAGTGGTTATATGGTAAATGGATTAATTCTTAAAACCCAAAAAGTTTATCCTGCTGATGGTTATTTATTAAAAGTTGATAAATATGGTTGTTTACAGTCTAATTGTCAGCAATGGGATGGAGTGGAAGAAGTGGTGAACTATTCTAACAAAGAAGTTGGGGCTTTGTTAGTGTATCCAAATCCTGCTTCGCAGTCAATAGTCATAAGTAGTAAGTCGTCAGTAAATACAATTAAAGTTACAGATGTGTTAGGTCGAGCCATGCTGAGGGACGAAGCATCTAATCAACAAATCAATAACTCATCAACTCAACTAATTCAATTAGATGTATCAAAACTATCTAACGGAATATATTTTATAAAAGCAATTGATACAAACGGAAATGTGAGTGTAGGGAAGTTTGTAAAAGAATAAATCAAAAGAACCTATGAATCTATTACAAGAAGCTGCTACTACTACTCGAGTAAGTAATCATGCCAAGCGATTATTAGAATTAGCATTTGATGAACCATTTAACCCTAATCCTGAATGGATAGATGTTAGCCAATTACGAATGGCAAAACATACTATCAATACTGATTCTACCCAAATAGCTACTACTGAAAACAGTTTTACATTATACCCTAACCCGGGCAAAGATGAACTAACCATTGGTTATTTATTAAGAAACAAAACAGGGAAACTACTCATAACTGACTTAGTGGGTAGGCAAATATATGAAGCTACTCTTACTAATGGTATAGCTAAAACAACTATAAAGCTGAATGTAGCGGCTGGTACTTATATCTGTAAGCTAATGGATGGAACGGACACTAAGGTAAAAAAATGGATAGTAATAAAATAATTAACTATGAAAAAGCTATTTATTTTATCTATCTTAATATATTGGGCTTGTAATGCTAATGCACAAAATATAAGATTCCAGAGAGCAATTGAATATCGAAAACAACTTAATTATATTTCAAATCCTATTTATTTGAATGATTCTGTTTTTTTTTGTAGACAAAACATATTCGATATAAATAATTTAAGTGCCGGATATGTTAATTCAATTCTTGATAAAAATGGAGATTCAATTAGTAACAACGTTATTGTAAAAGACACAAGCTCCTTTTATGGACCGATAAAAATTCTTCAATTAAATAATAGAATTTATTCTGTTTCGCAATACTCTGATAACCATAATTCAGTTCCACAATTTGTTTTTATTAAATCAAAAGCTGATGGAGATAGTTTAATAACGGAGATTTTTGGAGACAATAATTCATGGGATGTAGCTTTTGATTTAATATTAAATCATGAAAATAATTTAATTATTACAGGGGCAATAACTATTGCTAATGATGGTTGGAATATCAACCACCAATGTCTTTTAAAAATGGATACAATGGGTAATATTATTTGGCAAAAAGATTTAGGAATAGTTGGAAAAGATACGTATGGCAATGGTGTAATAGAAACGGCTAACCACGATTATATTATTAATGGATATATTAACCCAAAAACATCGTTAAGCGGTTACCCAACAACAGGGAAAAATTTATTTGTTACTTGTACGGATAGTGCTGGTAATATAAAATGGCGAAAACAATATGGCACTACCATACAAGATGAATTTGGTAATGGTATTATCAAAGGAAAAAATGGCTTTTATTTATTGGGGCAGCAAGATAGTTTTTACCAAGATTTTAACCCACCATTTAAAGTATTCTCTGAAACAATCGGTATCATTTATTTTATAGATGCCAATGGTAATGTATTATGGCAAAAAAAATACATTGATACCACTTATGAAACTCGATTATTAAATGGCTTTGCTATAAAAGGCAATGAATATGTATTGTTAGCTAATAAAACCCGAGCAGCGTACAATACCATTTATACTAACAATGAACCAACTATTATCAAAATAGATTCAGTAGGTAATCTAAGATGGAAACGGCAATATTATATAGATGATTCATTAAATATAAATCCTTTTCAAATAACGCTTTGCCCCGATAGTGGTTATATGGTGAATGGTTATGTTGAATATGCAAAAGCTTCACATTTAGCAGATGCTTATTTATTAAAAGTAGATAAATATGGTTGTTTACAATCTAATTGTCAGCAATGGGATGGAGTGGAAGAAGTGGTGAATTATTCTAACAAAGAAGTTGAGGCTTTGGTAGTGTATCCGAATCCTGCTTCGCAGTCAATAGTCATTAGTCATCAGCCATTAGTAAATACAATTGAGGTAACGGATGTGTTAGGTCGTGTCTTGCTGAGGGACGAAGCATCTAATCAACAAATCAATAACTCATCAACTCAACAAATTCAATTAGATGTATCCACTTTACCAAACGGAATATACTTCATCAAATCAACAGATACAAAAGGCAATATGATGAATGGGAAGTTTGTGAAAGAGTAAAATATTTTCATTAATTTCATGCCATGAATTTTGCGAATAAGTTGTACTATACTTTAAATAATAAAGCGGTGAGTGAGGACACTCACCACGGCGAAACGCTTAGTTATTTATTAAGAAATAAAACAGGTAAACTACTCATAACTGATTTAGTGGGTAGGCAAATATATGAAGCTACTCTTACTAATGGTATAGCTAAAATTACTATAAAACTGAATGTAGCTTCTGGCACTTATATCTGTAAATTAGTGGATGGAACAGACACTAAGGTTAAAAAATGGATAGTAATAAAATAAGCAATAATGAAAA
>JBEEMV010000004.1:0-6749 GCA_041192505.1 Bacteroidota bacterium | reverse complement strand
AAAACATTTACAATGTGTTTAAAATTCCAACTTACAAGATAATCTACTTTGTTTATTGTAGCAGTTGCAATATGTCTACAATCATCAGCGCTAGTTTTACCTACTACTTTTTCTGTTAAATATTTTTCTGCCAATTGAAATGCTTCTTCGTTTACTTCTACAAGTTCTACATATTCTTTTGGCAATTGAAGAAAATGGTTTCTAACATTTTCGGGTGCATTACTAAGTTCCGAAATTGAGAGGTCTGAATAAACACAAACTATTTGCCCTAACCTTACTTTTTCAAAAAGCAAACTTGATATTTCTTCAAACTCTTCATCAAAAACACCACCGAAAACAGATGTGTCAAAATATAAACGTGGTTTCATTTAGCAAATTTACAATTTTTTGTTCAATGTTACTCAAGGTGTTTAACGTCTCTGTATTTTCTATACACAGAATCTACTAACTGAAAAAAAATCAAAAAAATTGATGAGTAAAATAGTAATCACCAGCTTCGGCTGCATAACATCAAACCAAACACACAAATGTGCTAAAGCACAAAATATTTTCTTACTTAGCATCCCTGCGCTAAAGCGCATGGTTACATAATACAAGTGAACTATGATTTAAAACTAAGCTAAATTTGTTTGCTGCAAAGCTGCAAATAGCTTTTATGGTAAATCGTTTTTGAAATAAATTTTACCTATTCTAAACAAACATGATTTCAATCTTGTTTCAGATTAATAATTTGTGAAGTACATTCGCAGCCGATTAATCATCATTATGAATTTATCTACCATACAACAATCCAATATTTCAGCCTCATTAATTTCTATTGCAGAAAAAGTAATCAACCAAATTCGCATTACCGATGCTGAATGTTTAACGCTGTACAATGAAGCCGAGTTGGGCTTTGTGGGCTGGTTAGCCAATATAGTTCGTGAACGCAAAAACGGAAATCGTGTTTATTTTAACCGCAATTTTCATATTGAGCCTACTAACTTATGTGTGTTTCATTGCAAATTTTGTAGTTATAGCCGTACGCTTAAAGAAGAGGGCGATGGCTGGTTTATGACACAAGATCAAATGCTTCATATTGTTGAAAAATATAAAGACCAACCTGTTACCGAAGTGCATATTGTAGGCGGCGTTCATCCAAAATTAACGGTAGAATGGTTTGCTAAAGTATTGCAAAAAATAAAAGCTATTCGCCCCGATTTACATATCAAAGGTTTTACAGCCGTTGAGTTGGAATATATGTTTCGCAAAGCAAAAATGAGTTATACAGATGGTATGAAATATTTGAATGAACATGGCTTAGATTCTATACCAGGTGGTGGTGCCGAAATTTTTGATGAGGAAATCAGAAATGAAATTTGCCCCGATAAGGCCAATGCCGAAGAATGGTTGGGCATACATCAAGCAGCGCATAAAATTGGTATGCATAGCAATGCTACTATGCTGTACGGGCATATAGAAAAGTTTGAACATCGTATTGACCACATGAGCCGATTAAGAAATTTGCAAGATGAAACCAAAGGCTTTAACACTTTTATTCCATTAAAATTTCGTAAAGAAAATAATGAAATGAATTATGCTAATGAAGTTACCATTGTTGAAGACTTACGCAATTATGCTATTAGCCGAATTTATTTAGATAATTTTAATCACATAAAAGCTTACTGGCCAATGATTGGCAGACAAACAGCACAATTAAGTTTAGCATTTGGTGTAGATGATTTGGATGGAACAATTGATGATTCAACTAAAATATATTCGATGGCTGGTTCGGAAGAAAAAAACCCAAGTTTAACCACCGAGCAGTTGGTGCAAATGATTAAAGAAGTGGGTAGAACGGCTGTTGAAAGGGATACTTTGTATGGTGTGGTAAATGAATGGAATTAGAAAAACATTTTCAAATATTTAATCAAAATATAAAGGGCGAAAACATATCATTGTTTTCGCCCTTGTTTATAGTAAACGACTACTAATTAATCATAACTACCACTTAACATGATGGGCATAATCAACATTAATAATGATTCATTTTCAGTTTGATTTTCGGGTAAAATAATACCAGCCCTTGATGGTGTACTCATTTCTAATTTAATATTATCAGCATTAATAGCGGTAAGCATATCAATTAAAAATTTACCATTAAATCCTATTTCCATATCAGCGCCATTATAGTTACAAGCCAATGATTCATTAGCTTCATTACTAAAATCTAAATCTTGCCCTTCGATATGCAATGCGCTACCTTTTAATTTTAACGCTACTTGGTTGGTAGTTTTATTACTAAAAATACAAACACGTTTTAAAGCACCCAATAAATCATCTTTAGATATAAATAATTGATTCGGATTTTCGGTAGGTATTACGGCTTCGTAATCAGGATATTTAGCATCAATTAATCTACATACTAATTGAATTTTACCGCAATCAAAATAAGCATTATTCTTATCGTAAGTGATTGACACTGGTGTTAAATCATTTGGCAAAATATTTTTAACAATGCCAATTGATTTACGTGGCACTATAAAATTTGCCGAATCTTTATACGTAATATCACTACGTTTTATGCAAACTAATTTATGTGCATCAGTACCTACAAAGCTCGAACCATCAGCATTTAATTGAAAAAATAAACCCGTCATGGCAGGGCGCAATTCTTCAGTACCAATAGCAAAAAATGTACTGCCAATAATATGCGCTAATGTGCTACCAGCCATTGTTATAGGCGAAGCATCTGTATTCATTTTTGGCACTTTCGGAAAGTTGTCGCCATCTTCGCCATTTAATTTATAAATACCATTATCCGAATTTATTTCAACCGAATAATTTTCGGCATCAATATTAAAAGTAAGTGGTTGCTCACTTAAATTTCTTAATACATCAATTAATTGTTTGCCTTCAATAGCCACTTTAATATTGTCTTTACATTCAATCTCTAACGATGTAATCATGCTGGTTTCTAAATCGCTGCTGCAAAGCGTAAGGTTCGATTTTTGAATATCGAATAAAAAGCTATCTAATATAGGCAACACTTTGTTGCCAGCTAATGCGCCACTAATGCTTTGTAATTGTTTCAATAAAGCTGTGGTTGATACAATAAATTTCATTTCTAAATTTAGTTTTAGTAAAAAACAAAGATAATTTTTGAAACCACATTTCAATAAAGTATGAAAAAAAATCTTTCAACATATTGTATAAAATGCATGATTGCACAAATATAGATATTGTGAAATGTGTGTGAAACGTTAGTAATAGTGTGTAAAAATAAAATGGATAAAACAGTTTTAAATTAAGGTTAAATTATTCTTCTTTGCTGTACGAACAATTGAAAAGCATTGATTTTGCTACATTTTGTAACTAATCGATATTTTTGTTCTTCAAAAAAAGGTTCCCAAATTTTATTGTAAAACAATATTCGAAAAAAATAAACAATTTTCGATGGGCTTGTTTTCACTTTAATAAAACCAAAACCTGATTTTGATTTTTAAATGAATTAAATAAAGATTAATTTGCAATAGTATATTATGGCAGAAAAAAACACCGATACTAAAAACCCGAATACCCGATTTAAGCAATACAAAAATGCAGATGCTAACTTATCGCAATTTGTGTTTGGCAAAGTGCCACCACAAGCCCGTGATTTAGAAGAAGCCGTGTTGGGCGCTGTAATGCTCGAAAAAGATGCATTACCATCATTTGTAGATTTTTTAAAACCCGAAGCTTTTTATGTTGAAGCACATCAACTTATTTATAAAGCTATTTTAAGATTATTTGATAAATCGCAACCGATTGATATTTTAACCGTAGCCGAAGAACTTAGAAAAACAGGCGAATTGGATGTAGTAGGCGGTGCTTATTACGTTACCGAATTAACCAACAGAGTAGCCACAGCAGCCAATGTAGAGTTTCATGCTCGTATTATTTCTCAAAAATTTATTCAACGTGAATTAATTCGTACATCTACCGAAATAGTTCGTGATGCTTATGAAGACACTACCGATGTATTTGAATTATTAGATAAAAGCGAAAAAAGTTTATTTGATATTACCAACCAAAATATGCGTCGTGGATATGCTGATGTGGGTTCGTTAATGGAACAAGCCACTAAAGAAATATTAGCAGCTGCACAGCATCAAGATAAACTTACAGGTGTGGCATCAGGGTTTATTAATTTAGATAGAATTACAGGTGGTTGGCAACGCAGCGATTTAGTGATAGTAGCTGCCCGACCAGGTATGGGTAAAACATCATTTGTATTAAGTATGGCTAGGAATGCAGCCATGATGGCTAATAAACCTGTTGCCTTATTTTCGTTAGAGATGAGCTCGTTGCAGTTAACTACCCGTTTAATGGCAGCCGAAGCATCATTGCCTATTGAAAAATTAAGAAAGGGAAATTTAGCACAATATGAATTGGCACAATTAGAATCAAAAGTTCGTGAACTATCTGATGCACCCATTTTTATTGATGATACACCAGCCTTAAATATTTTTGAACTTAGAGCAAAAGCACGACGATTGAAAATGCAACATGGCATTTCGATGATTATTATAGATTACCTACAATTGATGAGCGGCGGCGGCGATAATAGCCGTGGTGGAAACAGAGAACAAGAAATTAGTACTATTTCAAGGTCATTAAAAAACATTGCCAAAGAGTTAGATATACCTGTAATTGCCTTATCGCAATTAAGCCGTGCTGTTGAAACACGTGGAGGCACTAAGCGACCACAATTAAGCGATTTACGTGAATCGGGTGCTATTGAGCAAGATGCCGATATGGTAATTTTCTTGTACCGTGGCGATTATTATGGTATTGAAGTAGATGAAAATAATCAACCTATTAAAGGTAAAACTGAAGTAATTATTGCTAAGCATCGTAATGGTTCGTTAGAAACTGTGCCGATTAAATTTGTAGCCAACTTAGCCAAATTTGAAGAATGGGATGATGTGGCTGTACCAGATGGTTATAGCAGGGTTGACCCACAAGCGTTTACCACCGTTTCAAGCAAAATGAATAGTGGTGATACATCATCAAATGAAGCAAAAATAGATTATGATTTAGGAGATGAACCTCCGTTTTAAATAAATAAAGGCGAACCAAAATGGTTCGCCTTTATTATAAAGACAATATTTTTATTAAAAATTAATTTGAATTAGGAATGGCATAGCCATACATCATTTCAAAATCTTCCATTATTTCTTCTTCCGATTTATATTTTTTAGCATCCCATTTTTCGTTTAAATTTAATCCATTTACAATGGCTGTAGTTTCGTACATAGCTGCTTTTACAGGGTTTTTTAATTCTTTTAAAACCTTATAAACGCTGTTGCCAGTTTCTCTGTTTATGAGTAGAATTAATAATTTACCTTGTGTATCGTATAGTTTTTTTAATGGTTCTTCAAAGCGTACACGAAGCTCCTCTTCTTTTTGTTTAATAAATTTTCGACGTTCTTTATTGGTAAGTGTAGGCAGTTTTGCGTTTACTTCATTTACAATTCTACCAGCCTCTTTTACATAAGGGAACACAATTTTAATATTGTATTTTAATTGATTGTATTTGTATCTATCTAAATCGGTAGCAAATTGTTTTTTATCAATACACCATACTGTACGAAGTGTATAAATGTAAAAAGTATCTTTTCCTGAAATATAATATTGTAGTTTCTTTTTTTCTAAATCCTGCGCCTGCAATGATTTTGCGAAGCACATTGCCATCATCATCAACAGCCCTATTTTGCCTAGTACGTTTTTCATTTTATTTTATTTAGCCTTCAATAAAAAATAATTTTTCTTTCCTTTTTGAAACAATAAATATTTGCCACCAATTAAATTATCAGCATTAATAATTTGCGAAGTGCTATTTATTTTTTCTTTGTTTAATAATACACCACCAGCTTCTATCATTTTTTTTGCTTCGCCTTTTGACGGAAATACAGAAGTTGTTTCGGCTAATAACGAAACAACATTAATGCCATCGGCTAAATTATTTTTATTGATTTCGAATTGTGGTACGCCTGTAAATATTTCAGTCCATTCGTTTTCGTTCAAATTTTTTAATACATCAATATTTGCATTGCCAAATAAAATATCGCTGGTTTTTAAAGCAATATTTACATCATTGGCAGAATGTACAATAGTTGTAACTTCTTTAGCTAATTGGGTTTGCAGCAATCTTTCATGTGGCGCTTTGCTATGTTCGGCTACAATTTCGTTGATGGTTTTTTCATCTAGAAATGAAAATATTTTTAAATATTTAGCAGCATCTTCATCGCTTGCATTTATCCAGAATTGGAAAAACTGATATGGCGTAGTTAAATTTCTATCTAACCAAATTGCGCCGCTTTCGCTTTTGCCAAATTTTGTTCCATCGGCTTTTGTAATTAACGGCGCAGTTACTAAATGTGCATCATCACCACCATTCATGCGGCGTATTAATTCTAAGCCAGTAGTCATATTACCCCATTGGTCGCTGCCAGCCATTTGCACACGGCAACCTTTGTTTTTATACAACCATTGATAATCGTAGCCTTGAATTAATTGGTAACTAAATTCGGTAAATGAAATTCCATTGTCCATTCTGTTTTGTACCGAATCCTTTGCCATCATATAGTTTACAGTAATGTGTTTACCAATATCACGTAAAAAAGTAAACACATCCATATCTTTAAACCAATCATAATTGTTTACCAATTCGGCTTTGTTGCTACCCGAATCAAAATCTAAATATTTAGATAATTGAGTTTTGAAAG
>JBEEMV010000003.1:0-9462 GCA_041192505.1 Bacteroidota bacterium | reverse complement strand
GAAATTTTATCAATCACTTGGCGAATCAATTTCAGTGAATCAGTTGGCTTCTTGTCATTGCCCATGTATTTGCTCCACAATTGATTTGATAAGGCAAACATTTTTTGATGCAATTCTTTTTTATGGTCGATGGCTTTTTGATACATTTCATCAGCCGTGTAGGCAGATTGAATATCAAAATCAAACTTTTTACTGTACAAAGCTGCCCCTAATCGAAAACTTCTTGGTGTTTTGTTATCTAATTTCTTCAACCAATCAGCATAGTCGTTCACCGCTTTGGCAGCGGCTTTTGAAGCATCAGCCATCAATTGTTTTTGCGCATCGCTTACATTTATTTTTTCTAACGAATCAATAAATTCTGATTCAAAAATTGAAACGCCACCTAAGTTTTGGTCAATGGCTAATTGTGTATGTTCTAATGTTGGATTTTGAATATTCGATTTTGCAGCTTCATAAAATGCAGTTACATTTTTCATTTTCAAATACAAATCATTCATACGTTGATTTAATGGCGCATAATTTCCATTCAACAATTCGCTAAAACTACCGCAAACATTATATTCCGAAGGATTCCATTGCCACGATTTCATTTCGTTGATACTCCAAATAGTAGAGTTCAATTGATTTTCAATCATGTGATAATCCGTTTTATTATTGCTTGATAAAGTGTTTACATCAAACTGTTTCAAAGAATCTAAATTCGCTTTTGCAAAATTTAATTCAGTTGCTCTTTCCGTTTCATTCGGTACAATTAAAACAGAATCATATTTGTGATAACCTTGGCTGGAAGCCCAACCTGGATATACTTTCCACAAATTTTCTACAAACTGATTTTTGTAAGTATCAAATTTTTTATCGGTGTTTGAATCGTTGTTGGTTGTCGATTTATTATTGCACGATGCAAGAATAATTACAAGCGCAAAAAGTGAAAATATTTTTTTCATTTTATAAAATGATTTTTGATTGAGCAACAAAAATACACTTTAGAAAATTGCGATAGTTTCTTTTCGTATAAAAAACTGTTTAACTTTTTTAATGCTCAATTTTCTTTTTTTTAAACAAACTACTTTTGTTTAACATTATTGGCACAATAGTTAAACATAATAAAATGATAGGTGTTAAATTGCGTCATGCAAAAAATCATCATCATCGGTTCAGGCTTCTCATCTATGGCGGCAGCGGCGTTTTTAGCCCAAGCTGGTATGGATGTAACCGTGTTGGAAAAAAACAGCATGGAAGGTGGCAGAGCACAGATTTATAAAGCCGATGGTTTCACATTTGATATGGGTCCAAGTTGGTATTGGATGCCCGATGTATTTGAAAGATTTTTTAATCAATTCAATTTTTCAACAAAAGATTTTTATGAATTAAAACGCTTAAACCCAAGCTATACAGTGGTTTGGAATAAAAACGAAGAATGGAAAATTCCTGCCACCACAAATGCCTTGGCTGATTTATTAGAGCAAAAAGAAAATGGCGCAGGAAAAAAATTGCAACAATTTTTAACACAAGCCGCTATTAAATATCAAGTGGGCATGAATGATTTGGTGATGAAGCCAGGCTTGAGTGCTACCGAATTTTTCAACAAAGAATTTGCGAAAGGAATTTTTCAATTGGATGTTTTTTCATCCATGAAAAATCATGTAGCTAAATATTTTAAAGATGAAAAGATTAAGCAACTTTTAGAATTTCCTGTTTTGTTTTTAGGTGCCGAAGCGGCTGATACGCCTGCATTGTATAGCTTGATGAATTATGCAGATATTGAATTAGGAACTTGGTATCCAATGGGTGGCATGCATGAAATTGCAAAAGCCATGCGAAAAGTTGCAGAGCAAAACGGAGCAAAATTTATTTTTAATCAAGAAGTAATTGGTTTTGATTTTGTTCAAAATGAAATCAGAAAAGTTAAAACACAATCGGCTGAATATGCTGCCGATACTGTGGTTTCGGGCGCTGATTATTATTTTACCGAAAAATTATTGCCGCTTGAATTTCAAAATTATTCAGAAGATTATTGGCAAAGCAGAAAGTTAGCACCATCGTGTTTGCTCTATTATGTTGGTTTGAATAAAAAGTTGCCTGATGCTGTTACGCATCACACTTTATTTTTTGATGCTGATTTCGAATTGCACTCAAAAGAAATTTACCAGCAGCCGCAAATGCCCACCAATCCATTATTTTACATGTGTTGTCCATCAAAAACGGATGTAAGTGTAGCGCCTGAAAATTGCGAAAATTTATTTCTCTTAATTCCCATCGCAACTGATTTAAAAGATGATGATGAAGCAACAAGAGAAAAATATTTTCAGATAATGGTGAAAAGAATTAAAGAAAGATATGGGATGGATATTGCTGAAAACATAGTACACAAGCGCAGTTTCAGTGTTCGTGATTTCAAAAGTGAATACAATTCTTTTAAAGGAAATGCTTATGGCTTGGCAAATACATTGTTGCAAACCGCCATTTTAAAACCAAAAATAAAAAGTAAGAAAGTTAAAAATCTATACTTCACTGGTCAGTTAACAGTACCTGGGCCTGGCGTTCCGCCTGCATTGGTGAGTGGTGAAGTGGTGGCAAAATATATTTTAAAACAACAACAACATTTCAGTCAAAACAATTAATTGAAGTTTGGCGAACCTTGAAGGTTCGCCAAACTTGATAAGAAAATATAAATATGACGAACATTCAACTATACAACAAAGTTTGTTTTGAAAACAGCAAAACAATTACAGAAAGATACAGCACATCTTTTTCTTCAGCCATTCGATTGCTGCATCCATCCATGCATTCGTCCATTCATGGTATTTATGGATTTGTAAGATTGGCAGATGAAATTGTGGATACATTCCATGAAGCTGATAAAGAAATTTTATTGGCTGAATTTAAAATTGAAACCTACAAAGCAATAGCACAAGGCATTTCGTTAAACCCTGTTTTACATGCTTTTCAAATAACGGTAAATAAATACCAAATTGAACACCATTTGATTGAAGCATTTTTTAAAAGTATGGAAATGGATTTGCACAAAACAAAATATGAAACTGTGCATGAATACAACGATTACATTTATGGAAGTGCTGAAGTGGTGGGCTTGATGTGCTTACATATTTTTTGTAATGGCGATAAAGAAAAATATAACCAGTTAGAAAATTCCGCCAGAGCTTTGGGCGCAGCATTTCAAAAAATAAATTTTTTACGTGATGTGAAAGATGACTTTGGGCAATTGAATAGAACTTATTTTCCGAATGTGAATTTTGATTATTTAGATGACGAAGCCAAACAAAAAATTGTAGACGATATTGAAATTGATTTTAAAAATGGTTTAAAAGGAATTGGCAATTTGCCTATTGGTAGCAGGTTTGGTGTATACGTAGCGTACAAATATTATTATTCGCTATTCAATAAAATAAAACGATTACCAACAAAAGTGATAACACAACAACGGGTTAGAATTCCTGATTACACAAAAGTGTTTATCATATTAAAATCATTTTTCCGTTATAAATTGCAGATGATGTATTGAAAAAGTCAGTCGTCATTAGACAATAGTCATTAGTAAAATCAAAACAAAAAATCTGCGTTAATCAGTAAAATCTGTGGGCAAAAAAAATCATTATGACAGAAGTAATTTTAGTAAACGAACAAGATGAAGCCATTGGAAAAATGGAAAAAATGCAAGCGCATGTAGAGGGGAAATTGCATAGGGCATTTTCTGTTTTTATTGTAAATGCAGATAATAAAATGCTGTTGCAAAAACGTGCTGCAAAAAAATATCATAGCCCAAACCTTTGGACTAATGCATGTTGTAGCCATCCTGCACCCAACGAAAATATTTTTAACGCAGCAAAAAGAAGATTGAATGAGGAGTTGGGAATGGAAATTATTGATATGAAAAAAATATTTACTTTTCAATATAAAGCCGAGTTAGAAAACGATTTAATTGAACATGAATTGGATTATGTATTGTGGGCAGAAAGTGATGCTGCTGTAAAATTAAATGCTGATGAAGCCAGCGATTTTATATTTTTATCGAAAGAAGAAATAAAAAATAGATTAGCTGAAAACCCAGAGCAGTTCACGGTTTGGTTTAAATTGATATTTCCGAAAATTGAAAATTTGTTTTGAAGTAAAGCCACGAATGCACGAATGTTATTTTAAAAATCAGAAATCATGTTATACAACTTACTTGTTTTTTTACTTACCTTTTTACTCATGGAATCAGTAGCATGGAGTGCTCACAAATTTGTGATGCATGGTTTTTTATGGTACTTACACGAAGACCATCATTTAAAAGGTGAAGACACTTTTTTTGAAAAGAATGATGCGTTCTTTTTAATATTTTCTATACCAAGTTTTTTGTGTTTTTTGTTTGGTGCTTTGCTTTTCAATTCAATTCTAATTAGTATTGGTATTGGCATTGCAGCTTATGGAGCTTGCTATTTTTTAGTACATGATATTTTTATTCATCAGCGATTTAAATTATTTAGAAATAGTAATAACCGATATTTAAGAGCAGTAAGAAGAGCACATAAAATGCATCACAAACATTTGGATAAGCATCATGGCGAATCTTTTGGTATGTTGTTTTTTCCAATAAAATATTGGCTTGAATCGAATGACAAAAAGAGCTTGATGTGATGTTGCCAGAAAAATATTACTACCTTATTATTGATGTTGCATCGTTTGCATTTCCATTTTTATTTTCGTTTCATCCACAAATAAAATTTTACAAAAAATGGAAATATTATTTGCCTTCGATGCTACTCACAGCTTTCCTTTTCATCGTTTGGGATGAATGGTTTACACGAATGAATGTATGGGGATTTAATCCAAAATATTTGTTGGGAATTTATGTGGGGCATTTGCCATTGGAAGAAATTTTATTCTTCGTTTTCATTCCTTATTGCTTATCGTTTATGTTTCATTGTTTGCCTTTAGGAATAAAAATAAACGAACAAAATTCTTGGATAAAATATTTGAATTGGGTAATTGCAATTTTCATATTCATCGTTGGAATCATCAGTATTCATCAATGGTACACGGGTTTTACATGTATCGCAACATCTATTTTTCTTTCCACAATTTTATTGTTGGATAAGAAAAATATTTTCCCTTGGAAACAATTTTGGCTAACTTATTTGTTGGGTTTAATTCCATTTTTTATTGTGAATGGATTACTTACTTCTTTACCCATTGTTACTTATAATAATGCTGAAAATTTAGGAATTAGAATCAACACAATTCCTGTTGAAGATTCTGTTTATAATTTGTTGCTGTTTTTGTGCAACATAGTAGGCATGATGGTTTTGAAAAGAAAATTTGCTAAATAAAAAATGCGATTAGAAATTCTAATCGCATTTTTTTATTCTAATATTTCTACGCTATTTTAGTTAGCGTAAATATTCAATGTATCTTTTAATTCTTTTCGGGCAATAAAAATTCTGCTTTTTACAGTGCCTAATGGCAGCGCTAATTCTTCCGCAATTTCTTGGTATTTAAATCCTTCAAAGTGCATCATAAATGGCACTTTCACATCAGGCTTTAATTCATTAATGGCAGTAGAAATATCTTTCATTATCATATTGTTTTCGCCCTGATTGCGAACTACATTTGAAGTAGAGTTAATTAAAAACTGATTATCACTGGTATCTACCAAAGTATTTTGTTTAACTTTTCTTCTATAATTGTTGATAAAAATATTTCGCATAATGGTATACAACCATGCTTTAATATTAGTGCCTTCCGAAAATTTATCTTTATACTTTAATGCTTTAAAAAGTGTTTCTTGCACCAAGTCCTTAGCATCATCCATGTCTTTAGTAAGTGAATATGCAAACGGACGCATGGCAGCAGAAATTTTAATTATATCACTTTGAAAATTATTTATTGTTGTTGTCATTTTGTTTAATATTTTATGATGCAAAGTTAAACAACAAATAGTTGTACAAACAAGTATTTTTCAATATTTATTTTTAAAAAATGATAAAACTTTTTTTGTTCTGTATTGTTTAGCACATGATGAAAAAGAATAATAATATCAAATATTCTATTAGCGAATTGGCTATGTTAAGTGGTATAAAGCCGCATACCATAAGAATTTGGGAGCAACGCTATGGGCTTTTAAAACCAAGCCGAACGGATACAAAAATTAGATATTATACCGATGAAGATTTAAAACAATTGATGAATGTATCGTTGCTAAACCGCAATGGTGTTAAGATTTCGAAGATTGCATGCCTTTGTAAAGATGGATTAAAAGATAAAGTAAACGAGATTGAAACTACTTGTTGTACGAATCAAATAATAGTTGATCAACTTACCAAATGCATGATTGCATTTGATGAGCAAGCTTTTGAAAAGCTTATCAACTCTGCCATTTTAAAGCATGGTTTTAAAATGGTGATGTTGGAAATTATTTATCCATTTTTAGAAAAGATAGGGTTGTTGTGGGTTACAGGCAATATTAATCCAGCGCAAGAACATTTTATTTCCAACCTTATTCGTCAAAAAATTATTGTAGCTATTGATGGTCATGTATGCAATTTTACATCAAAATCGAAAAAGGTAATGATGTTTTTACCACAACATGAATTGCACGAACTATCCTTATTATTTTTTGCTTATCATCTTAAAACACAAAATCATCATCTTATTTATTTAGGTTCGAACATTCCTAATGCCGATGTGCAGCCTGTGATTGATGTGTATGAACCCGATTATGTTTTTACTGTTCTTACATCGGCTTTGCATCTTAAAACTACTACCGAATTATTTGTGAATTTGGCTAAGAAAAATACCACTATAAAATTTGAAATAGCTGGTGTACAAGCTTTTCATCTTTCAAAAAGTAATGCAAAAAATATTCATTGTTTTAAATCATTAAATGAAGTAATGAATTTTAAGGCTGAATAGATTTTTAATATTCAAATTTATTTACTTAATATTAATGCATGTTTAAGTCAATAAAAAAGCCATTTTCATTAGCAGTTTGTATATTTTTTGTTGTTGTATCAATTTATACAACATTCAATATTTCACTATGGAAAACTAAAGGCGGTATCCTTAATTGGGATATGGGCTGCTATCATTTATACCTCCCTGCTACATTTATAAATCATGATTTATCTCAGCTTCAATTTTATCCAAAAATAGATTCAGCTTATTGTTTAAATAACGGAAGTAGATGGTGGGGAATTCATGAACATCCTACAACTCACAAAAAAATAATAAAATATACCTATGGCGTTGCATTGTTAGAAGCACCACTTTTTTTTGTTGCAAATTGCTACTGTAAAATAGCTAACTACAAACTCAATGATGGCTATTCGCCTCCTTATCAATTAATGGTTTGTTTTAGCACTATTTTATTTTGTTTTTTTGGATTATTATTGGTTAGAAATTTTCTTCATTTTTTTTTCGATGATATAGCAATTGCAATTTCACTTTTTGTAATCTCAATTGGTACAAATTTGTTTTTTTATTCAACTATAGAGCCTGGGTTAAGCCACATCTATTTATTTTTTCTGTATGCTTTAATTATAAATTTATCGTGGAAATCAACACTTAATTTCACTTACAAAAATGCTATTATTTTAGGATTTGCAATTGGATTAACCGCTTTAATAAGACCGATTGATTTTGCAATAATCATATTTCCATTATTTTTTATTCTGAAAAATTCGAACTTAAAATCTATATTGATTTGGAAAAAAATAGGAGTGGTGTCAATATTTGTATTTATTCCAATATTCATTCAGATGCTTTATTGGAAAACAAATACTGGTTGTTGGGTTTATTATTCTTATCAAAATGAAGGTTTTAATTTTACTGACCCACATATAAAAGATGGATATTTTAGTTTCAAAAAAGGATGGTTTGTTTATACACCATTAGCATTTTTTGGATTTTTAGGTATTGCAATTATTCTAAAAAATAAAATACAAAAATTTTATGTATTGCCTGTTATCTTATTTTTAGGTATTGCCAGCTATATTACTTTTAGTTGGTATGATTGGGCTTATGCAGGAAGTTTTGGATGTAGAGCAATGATTCAAGCTTATGCTGTTTTAGCATTTCCACTAGCATCTTTAACGCAATATGTTTTATCAAAAAAAATAAAATTTTTGCTACTCGTGTATGCTATAATAATTTTGATAGGCACTACACTAAATTTATTTCAAACTTTACAATATTATAGAGGTATTTTTTCAGTAGATAAAATGGATAGAGCTTTATACATAGAAATTTTTGGGAAGCTAAAAAAATAATTTAATACTCCTCCCCATTATAATCATCACCGCTATTACTACCGCCACCGCCACCATGTGTTCCACCACCCTCTTCGGTTGGTTTGGTTGAGCCGCCTTTATAATTACCACAATCCATTTCAATGGTAAGTTCATGTTCGGGTTCGGGAAATGCAGCATCAGGGTCAAGTTTTAATGATTTATCAGCATACGCTTTTTTGAAAAAATTACCCCAAATTGGTAAAGCTGCCGAAGCACCTTGCCCATAAGCCATGCTATAAAAATGTAAAAATGGATCATCGCATCCAACCCATACACCGCCTACCAGTTCAGGCGTCATGCCCATAAACCATGCATCTGTATGTCCGTTTGTAGTACCTGTTTTACCAGCTAAAGCACAAGTTAATCCATAGCTATTTAATCGCATGGCTGTGCCTCGTTGCACTACGCCTTGCAGCATACGGCTCATTACATAAGCTGTTTGATCGCTGATAACTTCGGTTTGTTGTGGCACAAATTCCTTAATCACATTGCCATATTTATCTTCAATTCGGGTAATATAAATGGGCTTAGATGTAAAGCCTTTATTGGCAAAAGTGCTATAAGCCCCAACCATTTCAAACACAGATATATCAGGTGTTCCAAGACAAATACTTGGGAATGGATCGATGGTAGAAGTGATACCCATTTTATGTGCCATTTCAACTACTGGTCGTGGTCCAATTTGTTTCATTAAATAAGCTGTAATACAATTTGTTGAACGAGCTAAACCTGTCATTAAAGTTTGGCTACCGCCATATTTTCCATCCGAATTTTTTGGTGTCCAATTGTTATAAGCTGTAAATACAACTGGCTGATTAGGCACCGACATACACGGCGACCAACCATTATCAATAGCAACTGTATAAACAAATGGTTTAAACGTTGACCCAATCTGACGTTTAGTGTTAACATTTACATGGTCAAGCTGAAAATATTTATGATTAATGCCACCTACCCATGCTCGTATTTCACCCGTTTTTGCATCCATCACCATAAAGCCAGTTTGTAAAAACATACGGTGATAAATGATAGAATCCCATGGGCTCATAATCGTATCACGTTCGCCAGCCCAAGTAAATACTTTCATTTTTATATGACGCTGAAATTCAGATTTAATCTGCTCTTCAGTCATTCCATCTTCTTTCAGCATTCTGTATCTATCGCTCGATTTTAG
>JBEEMV010000002.1:0-4524 GCA_041192505.1 Bacteroidota bacterium | reverse complement strand
CTAAAAAACAATTCAAATGTTTGTTGGCTTCAATTCGGGCAATATAATCTTGCACCAAAGCTTCACACGAAGTTTGATTAGCGGCTAAAGCAGCTTGTATAATTGATAGAGATTTGTACACGATAACCTTAAAATTATTTGCTTTCGCTTTTAGTTTTATCGTTCATACCATCTTCAATTTCTTTTTTAATACCATCTTTAGCATCGTTAAATTCACGAATACCTTTACCCAAACCCCTCATTAATTCAGGAATTTTTTTACCACCAAATAATAATACTACGGCTAAAAAAATCAATATCCATTCACTACCGCCTGGCATACCCAATAATAAAAAACCTAATGATATAGTCATCTTTTAAAAAAATTTAGATGGCGAAGATAATAAATTATGCCGAAAGGGTTGTTAACAAGTTGGTAAAATGGAATGTAATTGCTTAGCAGGTATTTTACCAAATCATATGGAGGATACTATTATTTTTTCTTTTTATCGCTGGGTTTTGGTTCATCAATAATAAGTTGCGATTGTTTTTGCTTATCTCTAATATACATAGCAATAGATGCAATAATTAACAACAACAATAATATAGAGCCAATATAAGATATTTTTTGCCCTTGTAAGAATGGTTTTGGTTCAAACTTAAACACAATTTTGTGGTTTCCTGCTGGCATTTCCATGCCACGAAGAATATAATTTACCCTGCAATGTTTTGCCTCTTTTCCATCTACATAAGCCTGCCAACCTTTGCCTTTTTCATCAGCATAATAAACCTCACTCATTACCACCAATTGTGGTTTTGATGATGTGTAAGTATATTCTAATTCATCTAAATCATTTCGTATCAAGTTTATTTTTGCGGCCGAATCATGTTCGAAAATATTTTTTGATACAGCATCTTTAAATCGTGAAGCATCAATAATGGCGGTGGTTGATGGGTTAAAATTATTTAATGCACCAATTTCTTCTTTAGCCGAATTTACTATTTTAACTGTATCAACAAACCATGCATTGCCTAATGCGCCTGGGTTTAGTTGTGATACTTCTTGCCCATTTTGTGCTTTACCGATATAATATTTTGTGTTTAGCATATTAATCACATTGGTATTATTTTTACGCAAACATGAATCAATAATATCTTGATATCGAGCCAACTTAGCAGGATTATAGCCACCAATATTTTTATGATGATATGATGTAAGTGCATCGTTAAATGGATCATTGCCTACATTAAATACCCGATAGCTTAAATTTTTATCTTGCAAAATCTGAATATCGGCAGCGGTTTCGGTATAGCTGTTGTTTATTTCATCAGCATCATGAAATTTTTCATCATTCAAATATCTTTTATCTACACCCCATAAATCTACAAATACGGCTAACCCAATAATGATTAATACAAAATTACTTTTCAATTTACCTTTTACAAAAGCCCATATTGCGCTTGCGCAAATGCCTGCAAATACTAATGAGCGCCATGCATCCATTTTAGCCATGGCTTCTCTATCATCCATTAATGCTTTTAATATTTTTTGTGCAAAAGCTTCGCCATTGCTCATTAATTGCTTTTTCAAATTATCATCGGCATCGCCATGAAATGATAAAAACAACGATGGCATTAAAGCAAATAATAATAATAATGCACCAGTAATGATGGAAGAATATTTAAGCGCATTCATTACTTTTTCATTATCAACTTCTTTATTCAAAATCTTTTTTAATGTCATTAATCCAAACACTGGAAATGTAATTTGAAGTATTACCAAAGCCATTTCAACGGTTCTGAATTTATTGTACATAGGCACCATATCAAAAAATAAACTATTAAACCACATTAAATTTTTACCCCATGCTAATAAAATAGATAATGCCGATGCACCAAAAATCCACCAACGCCAATTTTCTTTTATTAAAAAAATACCTAAAATAAATAAGAAACATACAATAGCACCCAAATATACTGGCCCTGATGTAAATGGTTTTGGTCCCCAATAAGTAGGCATTTGATTAGCATATTGAATAGCATTGTTTTCGGGCACACCTTGTTCGGTAAGTGCTTTATATACATTGCTGCTTTCATTTAATGTACCACCTGTTGAGCCACCATAAGCATTTGGAATTAATAAAGTAACGGTTTCCATTTTGCCATAACTCCACTGAAATGCATAATCTTTATCCAACCCTTTAATGTTTTTTGTTTCAGATTTTGCTGTGGTTGCTAATTCGCTGCCACCCCTCATGGTATCTTTTGTATATTCATACACCACCCAAAGCTGCGTAAAATTAGCCATTACGGCTAATGATGAAGCACCAATAAAAATGCTTGTGGCTATGGCAAAAGTTTTAATTTCTTTTTGTAAAAATGCTTGAACCAATTGATACAAAAAATAAAAGCCAAGTGTTAAAAGCATGTAATATGTTATTTGCGGATGATTTGATTTGATTTGAAAAAACAAAAACAAACCCACCAACATGGCTCCCAGCCAATACTTGCGTTGAAATAATAACATTACACCTGCAATAATAAATGGCATAAAGCCTATGCAACGGGCTTTGGTATTATGCCCAGCTTCTAATATTACAAAATTATAGGATGCAAATGTGTACATTAATGCACCTATAAAACTTAGCCAAGGACTGCATCCCATTACAATCATCAATAAATAAAAACCTAAAAAATAATAAATGGCAAAGCATGATGGCGATTTAAAAAAGGTTTCGATAGGAACTAATAAATGACCAATTACAGGATTTTTATAATCAACGCCCATCATAAATGTAGGCATACCGCAAAACAAATTATTTGTCCACAACGAAAAATTTCCAGTTTTTTCTTTGTGTGCTAATACTTCATGCTGCATAGCACTAGCTTGAATTACGTCGTTTTGTTGCAACACTTTTCCCTGAAAAACAGGTAAAAAATAAAAGCAGATAAGTACAACGCCTAACAATACAATTAAGCCGTGTGTTTTTAATTTGTTTAAAATACTTTGCATGAATATATTTTTATTTTTAGAATGGCAAACTTACTATTTCTTTACTGAATCTTTTCGTTCTTTGCGTTTGTAATTTTTTTTTTGTTGAACAACAATTTATCTATATCGAATAAAACATTAGTTGGGCTTAATGGCTTACGATTTATTGCCGCCTGCTTGGTTATCAACGGTCATAGCAAATTGCAATCTGCATTTTTTGCTAACTATAATAGCAACCCTATTTGGAATTTTTTGTTTTGCAACGCCAGCCAAGCCGTTACTTTCTTTTTTGTGCTATCGGGTTTTTTAATTACTTATTTATTGTTGAATGAATATGAAAAAAATAAGCACATTAAAATACTAAGCTTTTATAAAAAACGCTTGCTACGAATATTTCCTTTGTATTATTTAATTCTAATTTGCAGCACCATTTTAATTCCTTTAGCATTTTTTATTGTACATAAAAAATTCACATCGTATCAAACGCCACAAGTAATTTTATATTTTCTGTTCTTACCCAATATTGTTGGCATGATTGGCAAGCTTAGCCATTTTTGGTCTATTGGTGTTGAAGAACAATTTTATTTATTGTGGGCACCATTGGTAAAATATTGCAGAAAATATTTACCGTATATTATTCTTCTTATCGTCTTTTTAAAATGGTTGCAAGAATTTTTCTTTCCGCTTTCAACACCAGCTTTAACCGATGTTTGGTGGCATGCAGCGCTTATAAATTTTATTAAAACATTTCATATACATTATATGGCAATGGGCGCTTTAGGTGGCTATTTTTTAGTTTATAAGCCTTCTTATATCTATTCAAAACTATGGTTTAGTTATGCATCGCAAATCATAATTTTTATTTTGCTCATTATCCGTTTTGCATTTTCAACGCCGTATTTTATGGCACAATTTAGTGCATTGCAATTTTTTCAAAATTCAACTTTTGAAGCTATTATATTGCCCATATTATTTTTATTAATTATCATTAATGTAAGCCTAAATAAAAAAAGTTTACTAAAAACTAGCGGAAGATTATTCGATTATTTAGGCGATTTATCTTTTGGCATGTACATGTTTCATTTACCCTTAATTTATTTTTTAAAACCCTTATTTACAAAAATTTATACCACCCAAACTATTAATGGATATTACATTTTTTATATTTTAATTATTTATGCGCTTACTGTTTTATTAGCAGCAGTATCATTTAAATATTTCGAAAGTTGGTTTAAAAAACTACGCCCCAAAAACTAATTTCAATTATTTGGTCGTTCCTCAAAAAGTACCTGAATCTAAATTGCCATCAAAACAAAAATTCAGAAAATCAAGAATCGATTTTGTGCGGTGGCTTTGAGTTAGCGAAATCGCATTTAATTAGTATCGTGAAAGTCAATGTCAATAAGCATTTCAAGAGCAATCACGATTTCGCTGCAAAAAAATTGATTCGTAGTATTTTCAAATTATTGTTTTGGAGGCTTGATATTCTTTTGTTTCTTTTCTTGTATCAAGACAAGAAAAGAAAAACGAAATCTGCCGTAAATCCAATCATT
>JBEEMV010000001.1:0-15420 GCA_041192505.1 Bacteroidota bacterium | reverse complement strand
TTACTTTTGATGTAGAAGCTGTAAAACCAAAATGGAATGATGATAAAAAATCATTTTTTGATGTGTTGATTTCAAGATTTGAAAACATTGGTCTGACGACCGAAGGAAGTCTGACCAATTGGAATACCGCCGATATTGAAAAAATATTTAAAGACTTAGCTATCGAAAAAAATATTAAAGTGGGCGAACTGCAAATGCCTTTTCGCATTATGCTTTGTGGCGGAAAATTTGGTCCACCAGTTTTTGAAATTGCATCAACCATTGGCAAACAAGAAACCATTGAACGCATAAAACAAGCTTTATTAAATTTTTAAATTGGTTGAACCACAGAGGCACAAAGTCACAGAGAATCATTTCAAGAAAACACATTGTGTTTCAGTACCTCTGTGGTTAATCTGTATTCATTGCGAAGCAATCTATGTGTACTATTGTTATCTCAATACTTAACATGTAATAAAAAAATGAAATTAGAAATTACCGTAGCTTTAAATTTGAATGAATCAAAAAAAACTATGTGGTAAAAAAGTATTAAATTAATTGAACCATTAAAACATAAAGGCGCAAAGATTTTTAAAATACACTGTGCCTCAGTGCCTCTGTGGTTAATCTGTATTTATTCCGAAGCAATAAAAAATTATGCAAATTCCATTTACCGATATTGAAACTGTGTTGCTGAAAAAAATTGGTGCAACGGCTGATACATTAAATGTTGAAGCATTTGTTGTAGGTGGATTTGTACGTGACAAAATTTTACGTCGCCAAACTAAAGATATTGATATTATGTGTGTGGGCAGCGGCATACAGTTGGCAGAAAAATTAAAAACAGATTTTTTTCCTGATGCATTTTTAACCGTGTATAAAAATTTTGGAACAGCATTATTAAAAAATGATGATTTTGAAATTGAATTTGTGGGTGCCCGAAAAGAAAGTTATAGAACCGAATCACGAAAACCAATTGTTGAAGATGGCACATTACAAGATGATTTAAGCCGCCGAGATTTTACTATAAATGCTTTAGCGGTTAGAATTAATACAAATAATTTTGGCGAATTAGTAGATGAATTTAATGGATTAGAAGATTTGAAAAATGAAATTATTCGTACGCCATTAGAGCCCAATATTACTTTTAGCGATGACCCTTTGCGCATGATGAGAGGCATTAGATTTGCCACTCAATTACAATTTAAAATTCATCCCGAAACAGTAGCTGCCATCAAAGAAAATCATGATCGAATTAAAATTATTTCGCAAGAAAGAATTACTGATGAATTGAATAAAATTATTCTTTCGGCTACGCCATCAATTGGTTTTAATTTATTAGATAAAGTAGGTTTATTGAATATTATTTTTCCTGATTTTGTATTGTTAAAAGGCGCTGAATATATTGATGGCAAAGGACATAAAGATAATTTTCATCACACACTACAAGTGCTTGATAATATATGCATGAGCACAAAAGATTTGTGGTTGCGATGGGCTGCTATATTGCATGATATTGCAAAACCGCAAACCAAACGATTTGAAAAAAATCATGGTTGGACATTTCATGGGCATGAAGTTTTAGGCAGTAAAATGGTGCCTCGAATTTTTAATAAATTAAAATTACCAACCCATGAAAAAATGCGATTTGTACAAAAAATGGTGTTCCTACATTTACGCCCCATTTCATTAACTAAAGAAAATATTACCGATTCGGCAATACGAAGATTGTTGTTTGAAGCAGGCGAAGATGTGGATGAATTAATGAAACTGTGTGAAGCCGATATCACATCAAAAAATAGACAAAAAGTAATTCGTTATTTAGAGAATTTTGAATTGGTACGGAAGCGTATGAAAGTGGTAGAAGAAAGCGACCATCTTCGTAATTGGCAACCACCCATTAGTGGCGAATTAATTATGCAAACTTTTAAAATTGAACCTTGCAAAGTAGTAGGCATTATTAAAGATGAAATACGGGAACAAATATTAGATGGTAAAATTGAAAACAACTACGAAGCCGCATTTAAATTAATGTTGCAATTAGGTGCTGAACAGGGTTTGAAGGTTTAATCTTTGGTTTTAATTGTAGCTTTAAAATATTTTTTTTTCACAAAAAAGCCTATCATTGTAAATGTTAAAACAAATGGCCAAAGGTTAGTTAAGCCAATTATTATTTCTAAAATAATGTTCCATCCATTTACTAAACCATTTTTAATTTTAAAGAAAAATCCATTTTCGGGTGCCGAAATTGTTTTTCCTTTTTCATGAAAAGTTAATTCAATGGTACTATAATCAACTTGATCAGCCATTAATTTAAATCTTCCTTCTGCCGATTCAATTTCCTCTCTAATAATTCTTAATTGATTTTCAACTTCTAATACATCGCTTATTTTAATTGCTCTGTGCAGTATTTGAATGTATTGTTGTTCCTCTTCTTTTTTAGTTTTTATTCTGGTTTGTAAATCGCTAAATTCGGCTGTAACATCTTGCGCTTTAATGGTTTTGTTTTCAACAAAAAAAGCAATGGATGTTACGTTTTCAATTAATTTATCAAAATATTCTGCTGTGCATCTTATGGTTATTGAATTGGTCATGCCATCATCCGTTTTCGATTCTTGTTCGTATGATATATAAGCATTTGAAGTTTTTATCAACTCGTTAATTTTCTTTTTAGCATTATTATAATCTTCAACTTGGATGGAAATATTTGCATCTCGTATCAGTTTTTGTTTAACTGTATTTTGGTTTTTAGGAATATCTTTATTCGCCATTGGAGAACCAGCATTTGCCGAATAAGATAATGTTGTACCACAAGTTGATGCATCTGCAAGGCTTACACAGGCTGTTGAATTAGTGTTGATGGAACTGCTTACTTCTTTTTCAACATTAGCATCTTCTTTTGTTTCTTCGTTTGTAGTGCTATTATTTGATACTGCAAGAGTTGATGGTTGGCTATATTCAACTTTTTCAACCATCTTTTTTTGCTCATTTTTTGCATGACATGAAAAAAGACAAAAAATAAGAATAAGCCATGTGATTTGTTTCATACAATATTTTTTAGAATTGAAAAATGAAGATGCAGGTTGATTGTTTATTCCACAACGCAATTTTTCGGTTAATTATTTTATCAGTTTTAATAATGACTTTTGCATTTCTATCTTTAATCAATTGCAATATGTAAAAACAAAACTTACTTTTGGTTTTACTGAAATGATAGCAAATGCCATTCAGTAAAATTGAATAGCGAAAACTAATTTATACCTAATATGAACGACATACAACATATAGCCCATAGCTGGTTCAAGGCTTTTAATGAACATGATGTAGAAAAAATATTGAGTTTGTATGATGATGATGCAGAACACTATAGTCCTAAATTAAAAATTCATCAACCCGAAACTAATGGATTGATAAAAGGTAAAACAGCTTTGCGAAATTGGTGGGCTGATGCATTTAATCGCTTACCTAATTTGCATTATGAAGTATTAAAATTAACTGCTGATGAGGAGCAAATTTTTATGGAATATATTCGTAAAACACCTAAAGAGCAAGACTTACGTGTAGGTGAAGTGTTGGTTGTAAAGAATGAAAAAATTATTGCTTCACGTGTTTATCATTCGTAAAATTGTAATATGGAAAATGAAAAAATTATTGCAGAAACAAAAGCATGGGTAAAAGAAGTAGTGATTGGTTTAAACTTTTGTCCGTTTGCATTAAAAGAATTTAACCGCAATAGCATTAGGTATATTGTGGTAGATGCGACTACTCAAAAGCTTTGTTTGGATAAGCTTTTAGAAGAATGTAAATTATTAGATGAAGATGAAAATATTGAAACCACTTTAATTATTTTTCCAAATGCGTTTAAAAATTTCAATTCATTTTTAAATATAGTTGATAAAGCAGAAGAGCAATTATTTGAAAACGATTATGAAGGAATTTATCAAATAGCTAATTTTCATCCTGATTATTTATTTGCTGGCAGCGATGAAAATGATGCTGCAAATTATACAAATCGTTCTATTTATCCCATGTTGCATTTACTTCGAGAAGCCTCATTGGATAAGGTATTAAGCGAATATACCGACCCTGATAAAATACCAGATAGAAACATTGAATTGGCAAGAAAAAAAGGATTGCAGTTTATGCATCAATTACGGCAAAGCTGTATGCATCTAAAATAACTAATCAGTAACCACTATTTTTTTAACTTCTACCGTGTTCAAATTTTTTATTCGAATAAAATAGATGCCTGATTTTTTAGTAATTTGCTTTACATTAATGTTTACTGCAGGTGCTTCAATCATTTCAGATGTAAAAATTATTTGCCCATTTATATCAATCATTTCAAATGAATGTTGTTTGTTTTTGCTATCAAATAAAAGTAGCAATTTATTGTTAGTTGGGTTTGGATAGACAGTATTATTAATGAAGTTATTAGCCAAATAATCGGAAGATGCATTGCCATTGCAATAAATAAATAATCTTGAAAAATTATTATTTGAATTGGCTTCATGGGTTTGAAATGCTGGCCAAATAACAATTTCGTTGTCTTTAAAAATGCCAAAATTCGGCGAATTAAAATGAATGAATATTCTTAAATTTACACTATCGCCAGACTTTAATACGGCTGGTGAATTATTTACGAAAAAAGAATCGTAGGCAGGTAATGTATAACTAAATGGAGTTGGTTGATTGGTATTGGTATCGGCATAAATATAAAATTTCATACCAGTGCTTCCACCCGTATTGGTAAAGCTATCAACCCCATAATTTCCAAGTGTAAAATATAAACTATCTGAAGTGTTTATATTTACCGAATCGCCATGTAATAGCAATGTGTGGCGAATTTGCAAATCGAAATTTAATATTTGCGAATAGCTTTTGGCTGCAAATAAATTAATGAATAATAGAGTAATTAATATTTTAAAAGTTTTCATAGCTTGTCTATTTTAAATGTTTTAACTACGCAAATCTACAAAATTTTAGAAATGAAAATACTATAAATTTAATTTATCTTACACGTTCAAATTATGTAATTATGAATCATTTAGCAGATATTATTCATCATTTAGATAAAGAAGAAATTCGGTCATACAAATTATTCGCATCCCGTATTCAGTTTGAAAACAGCGATGGAAAAATTACTAAATTATTTGATTTAGTAAAAGATAAAAAACATGATGAAGATGATGCCGCTTTAGTAAAAATTTTATTTGGAAGTTATAATCACAATGCACACTACCGGCTCAAAAACCGCTTGGCTGAAGATGTTCAGCGAAGTTTATTAATGCATCATTATAATTTGGATGGAAAAATAAAAACGATAAATCAAATTTCATTAGCCAGAATTTATTCTTATAAAGGAGGCTACAAGCAATCGTTTAACTTTTTAAAACGGGCTGAAAAAAAAGCCGAAGAAGGTTCGTTTTATGATTTGCTAAATATTATTTACGATGAAATTTTGGTGCTGTGTAAATCTTTTCATGGCATTAATCCCGATGAATATATTGATAAGCAAGAAACAAATAGTAAGCGGTTGCAAAAAATTTTAAGAACCAATGCATTAATTGCTTCCTTAAATTATCAATTACGGCAAACTAATTTTTCGGGCAAAGATGCTAATGTGTTGCAAACTATTAGCCGTATAAACAGAAAACTGAATATTGGAAAAGATGTAACCAATATGGCTGATACACAATTTCAGATTCATGAATGTGTTAAAAATGCTTTACTATTTAAAAAAGATTTTACTTCGCTTGAAGAATATTTAAGTAATTCATTTAAACATTTTTCTATCCAAAAATTATTTACAAAAGATAATTATGATAAAAAAATTGTACTGCTTATTTGGTTGGTAAATACCTGTTATAAAAATAGGCATTTTAAACAAATGAATCCTTATTTGAATGAATTAGATAAATCATTACACGAGTTTAATAAGCTTTATTTTGATAAATACATTTGGGCCTACAATCAAGGCAGGATGCTATATTACGTGGGTACAAACGAAATTTCGAATGCAATAAATTTATTAGAAGAATATAAATTAAAAGGCAAACAAATTGATGTGATGAATTATGATGTAAATGTTTATTTCAATTTATCAACGTGCTATTTTTTTGAATCGAATTTGAAAAAAGCGAATGAAAATATTGGGCATTTATTAAAGAAAAATATTTACACAAAACTATCGGCCGAAATGCGATTAGCAGTTGATATTGTAGATTTAATATTGCAAATAGAATTGAATGAAGATATTTATGCCGAGCATAAATTAAATGAAATTAAAAGAGTGTTTAAATCAAAACTAAATCAACCTTCATTTGAAAAAGAAAAAGAGTTTTTAAAAATTATTCCATTCTTTATTTTTGAAAAAAATGTAAATTGGAATAAAACCAAACAAGCTAAAGTAGATGAGTTTATGAAAAAATATTATAAACTTGAACCAGGCTCGAATGAAGCTATACACTACACTTTATGGATACAATCTAAATTAAAAAATGAAAATTATTACGGCTTATTATTGAATGAACTTTCAAAATAATTATTACGATGCCGAAACTGCTTGAGCATCAAAATTATAATTTTCAACTATTTTAATATCGGGATGAAGCGATGCACGAACTGGGCATGTACGAGCTACACGTTCAATCAACATTTGGTCTTTATCATCCCAATTATTTGGCGGAAAGACAATAGTTAAATGTATTTCGCCAATTCTACGAGGATTGTTGTACATCACTTTTGCGCATTTAATTTCGGTGCCTGTAAAGTCCCATTTTCTATTTTCTTTTTTACCAAAAATTCCTAAAGTGGTTAAAATACAAGCCGCCAAAGATGTAGCTGTTAAATCGGTAGGCGAAAAAAATTCACCTTTGCCCATGTTATCAGTTGGCGCATCAGTGGTAATAGTATTTTTAGATTGCAGATGTAAACATTCTGTTCTTAAATTTCCTTTGTAAGTAATTTTTGAGGTCATATCAGAAAATATTTTTTGGTTGAACAAAGTTTAATAACTTTATCCAATAAATCAAGATTAAATTTTATTTGTTTAAAAATTGAAGTACACACTATTTGTCATATTGTTTTTTTATGCATCTGCATTATTTGCTCAGCAAAAAAATGTGCCTATAAAAAAGGTAACCAAAATTTCTAAATCAGATAAAGAGATAAAGGTGATGATGAGTACAGAAGAAAGTGTGGGCGCAGGGTTGAATACAAATGGTTGGAGTTTGCTTTACAACAAAACAAAGATTATTCATTTTACAAAAAAGAAATTTTGGGAAATTGAATGTAGTAAAATAAGAGGCGAAAAGGAAATTAAAACCGAACCAACTGATATTGAAGGATATATTATTTCTCCTAAAAATTATGTGTATGGCAAACGCAATTCATTATTTGTATTTGAATATAGAAAAGGATACAATTATAAATTATCGCAAAAGTCAGTAAACAATGGTGTTGAAATTTCTTTAAACACTTCTGTTGGCGCTACTTTGGGATTGTTGAAACCTTATTATTTAGTATTAAAAAGAATAACGCCCGATCATACCATTGAATTTTCGGAAGAAAAATATAACAGCAATAATGCAGCTGCTTTTTTACGGCAAGATAGTTTATCGGGTATTTATGGTTATTCGGGATTTTGGAAAGGAATGTTTGAAACTACGCCTGTGCCTGCTTTAAATGCTCGAATAGGATTAAATTTTGATTGGGCTGCTTATGATGAAAACATTTCAGCGCTTGAAATAGGGCTTAAAGTAAATATGTTTTTAGTGCCTATACCTTTAATGGCAAATAAAACTAACCATCAAATATTTCCTTCATTTTTTGCTATTTATAAAATTGGTAGTAGAAAGTATTAACGCACTTTTTTTGAATTATGAAAATAGACATTCACACTCATATAATGCCCAAGCATATTCCGAATTGGGCAAACAAATTTGGCTACGGCGATTTTATTCATTTGCATCATGATGGCTCAAAGCCTTGCTGTGCAAGGATGATGAAGGGCGATAAATTTTTTAGGGAAGTAGAAGAAAATTGTTGGGATGGTGGAGTACGAATGATTGATATGGAAAAACATTCGGTATCGCAACAAGTTTTATCTACCATTCCAGTGCTATTTAATTATTGGGCAAAGCCAAAAGATGCTGAAGAAACTTCTCGTTTTTTCAACGATCATATTGCCGAAGTTTGCAGCCGACACAGCGATAGATTTTTTGGAATTGGCACAGTGCCATTGCAAGATGTTGATTTGGCAATTGTAGAATTGGAGCGCTGTATGACCGATTTAAAATTGAAAGGTGTTGAAATAGGAACGAACGTAAATCAAGAAAATTTGGGCGATGCAAAATATTTTCCATTTTTTGAAGCGGCTGAAAAGCTTGGTGCTGCTGTGTTTATTCATCCTTGGGAAATGATGGGCGAAGATCAATACAAAAAATATTGGCTGCCTTGGTTGGTGGGCATGCCAGCCGAAAGTAGCCGAGCCATTTGTAGTTTAATTTTTAGTGGTACAATGGAACGCTTACCCAATCTGCGTTTGGCGTTTGCACATGGCGGTGGTTCGTTTCCTTATACATTTGGCAGAATTGCACATGGCTTCGATTGCCGACCTGATTTAGTAGCCATCG
Source organism: Bacteroidota bacterium (assembly GCA_041192505.1). Taxonomy (GTDB): domain Bacteria; phylum Bacteroidota; class Bacteroidia; order Chitinophagales; family CAIODY01; genus CAIODY01. Next base: position 6,805 of record JBEEMV010000001.1, on the reverse strand, counting down.
ATAATCCCATTCATCCAAAAAATTATATTGGTAAATTTTATTTAGATGCACTTACACATGATGCTGCATCGTTAGATTATATTGTAAAAATGTTTGGAGATGATAAAATCTGTATGGGCACTGATTACCCATTTCCATTGGGCGAAGATGTGCCTGGAGCTTTGATTGAAAGCATGAATTACACCAAAGAAGCGAAAGAAAAATTGCTGTATAAAAATGCTTTAAATTGGTTAGGGTAGTTTATTTTTTATTGATTTGTTGAATAATATTTTCATCCATGCAAGCGGCATGAATATTTGCAAGTTGTTGTAGTTTTTTCAAATGACCATAATTGTCTTTCTCTGTTTCAATCAATAAATCATTGTTCCAATTCGACATGTTTAATTGTGGTCCTATTATTCTACCAAATTTATTAAATGCCACATAGTTTTGATCGCCAACTGAATATTTTGTGAAGCCGAAATATTCAATACTATCATTTTTAGAAAGAAGATTATTGCCAGAGTTAAAATATTTTGCATTGCTTAATGAAAGATTAAAAAGTGTAGGAAATATATCTTTATGCGAACCAAATCTATCAGCATCTATTTTGATATTTCGCTTATATTTTTCGGGTATATATAAAATAAACGGTACACCAAAATGTTTGAAATCTTCGGCCATACTATAATTGAATAAGCCATGGCAAAAATGGTCGCCAGTAATTGCCACAATTGTATTATCAGCCAATGGTGAATTTAAAATTTGTTTTAAAAATTTACCCAAACAATCATTGGCATATTGAAATGAGGTTAAATTCTTTTTTAAAAAAGTTGAATTACAGGTTTGTCTTTTATTTGGAATCAAATTATAATTTAGTGTAAAAGGTTTGTAGTTAGTAGGAATATCAAATGGTGTATGATTCGAAACCGTCATGCAGTAAATAAATTTCGACTTTTTTTTGTTGTGTTTTAATTCGTCTAAAACAAAAGAAAACAGGTATTCATCTGCTATGCCCCATTCTTGTTTAAAAGAGTTTTCGAATTTATCTTTAATGTGATAGTTTCCTTTCACTTGCTGAAAGCCTTGTGACGTAAGAAATCTATTTAAGTTGTTCCATGTTAAGCTACCACCTGTAATAAATTGTGTTTCATATCCAGCGTTGTTAAAAGGTAACGCAATGGAACTATTAAAAGGTAAAAGCGAATATTTTGAATGCGTTAGTGGTGTCATTAATGTATTAACCATAAGCTGTTCGGTAGAGTGAATAGTAAGAATTCCTCCACAAGTAAAGTTTTTATACCAAATACATTTAGGTAAAACTTCTTCTAATGTTCCCATCAAATTTAGTTCAGTTGAATGATAGCTCATTACATCGCTGCCCATGCTTTCCATTTGAATAAATACAACATTGGGTGGATGGTTTTGTAAAAAAGTATCTAAGCTGGTAGTGGAAAAAAAAGAAGAATCTGTATTGTTATTTGCAATAGAATTTTTTTTTTGGATTAATTCATTTTTGTTTTCAAAGCCATATGTAGCAAGCATTTTGATTTCATTAGTGTTGAATTGGTACATTAATTTTGTATGCAATGCTTCTTTAAAAGTAAATATGCCATTCGGTAAAATATCATTTAAAAACTTATTGGTTGAAATTGCCCCATCCTGTGTAAGGTTTAATGGTAAATCTTGTATTGATCCCCTAAGTCCTAAAAAATACATGGTATTGAAAAGTAAAAAAAATAAAATTGCGGCAGGTAATTTTAAAACAAACGAATAATGTATGCTATTGATTTTATTGATTATCCAAGCATTTGCTAATGCTATAAATAATAGCATAATAGTGATTTTTAAAATAGGAAAATCACTGATAACAGAAGTTAAAATAGCTTGTGTATCATCTTCAATTAATCCAAAAGCAATAATATTTATTTGAGTATGAAAAAACGAAAAGTAAAAAAAATCAATCAACAAAAAAACAATAGATAAAAATGAAACGAGGTGATAATAGGCAATATTTAACTTGTTTATTAGTAGAAAATATTCTTTTTTGAAAAGTGAAATTACAATTCCGAAGGTGGTAAAAAAAAATGCTGGTAATAAAGCATACAAAATAATATATGAATCAAAGCGAATAGCTTTTATAAACATAAATAAGATGTCTGATTTATAATTTATTAATTCATCAAAATTACCAAATTGAATAAGCAACAATATTCTACACAATCCAAAAAGTATGATTAACCAAAGCCATTGAAAGGTTAATTTTAGTAGTAAATTGAAATATAAATTATATGTTTCTTTTGTTAGCATTCATTATTAATATGAATTGTAAAATTATATTTTTTGTTTTCAAATTATTATCGATGTAAAATTATTTTCAATATTAAAAAAGCCGCTTCGATATTTCGAAGCGGCTTTTTTATAAATTATAGAAAGTTGAAATATTATTCTACACCAATTAATTCAACATCAAAAGTTAAACATGAATTAGCAGGTATTTTATCGCCAATAGCTTGTGGGCCATAAGCCAATGTAGATGGTACAATAAAAGTAGCTTTTGCTCCTTTATTTAATAATGCTACACCTTCATCCCAACCACGAATAACCATTCCTTCGCCTAATTTAAATTTAAAAGCTTGTACATGATTAAATTCTTTTTCAGTATTTGAATCAAACATTTTACCATCTAAAGTTTTGCCAGTATAATTCATAATAGCAGTTTTACCTTTTTCAATTGCAGCACCAGTACCAGCTTTTGTAATGATATAATATAAACCACTTGCAGTTTTTTGAAAATCTTTTAATCCTTTAGCAGCCATATAACTTTGAATCATAGCATCATCTTTACCTGCTTGTGCTTTAGCTTCATCCATTTGTTTTTGCTGTGCTTGTTCTTTGGTTTCAATTTTAAGTACAGTTACAAATGTTTTAACCATACTTCCTTTTTTAATAAATGGTGGGCGTTGAGCTTCATTTTTAAAAATAGAATCTGAAGGAACCATAAATACAGCGCTATCGCCTACATGCAATTTCAATAAACCTTCCATCAAATCGCCTTTAAAAGCTGGCTTTTGTAAAGTAATTTTTACTGGTTCGCCTTTCATACCGTTTTGTCCTTTATGCGAATCCATTACACACGAATCTTTTTCAGTAGAATTCATAATGTGAAGCGTAATAATATCGCCAATTTTACCAGTGTCTTTGCTAGTGCCTTCTTTCAAAAGCTTATAAGTTACACCACCCGATAAAGTTTTTATTCCGCCATTTTTATTACACGAAATAATGGTAAGTAAACTAATTGCTACTACCGAAAGTTTTAAAATGTTGCTCATTTCTGTTTTTGTTTTATTATTGATTGTATTTGTTTTTAAAATTATACTAATTGTTGTTTAATGGTTGGCAATACGCTTAAAAATGTTTGTACGGTTTGTTCTAATGTTTGTGTTGAATGTCCGCCAGATGCATTTTTATGTCCACCGCCACTAAAATATTTACTGCAAATTTCATTTACTGCAATATCGCCTTTGCTGCGCAATGAAAGTTTTATCTTTTCAGTTCTATCAATTATCAAAGCGGCTAATTTTATTCCTTTTATTGATAATGGATAATTTACTAAGCCTTCGGTATCGCCTGTTGTAATTTTATATTCTTTTAATTCTTCTCTTGTAACGCTTATGTATGCTGTGTTGTATTCGGGCAATACAATCATTTTTTTATTGGTGCAATAGCCAATAAAGCGTAATCTGTTTTCGGTATTCGAATCAAATATTTGCTCAAACACATCAAATGGTTTTACACCTTTGCTTAATAATTTACCAGCAATTTCGTGTACCGATTGTGTGGTGCTGTTAAATTTAAAACTGCCGCTATCTGTTAAAATACCTGCATATAAACATTGTGCCGATGCATTATTTATTTTTTCTTCATCGCCCAAATACACAATAAATTTATAAATCAATTCGGCAGTAGCTACAGCCCGTGTATCAGCATAAGCAGCATCTTCAAAGCCTTCGGCATTAAGATGATGGTCTATCATCACTTTCATTGCCGATGATGCTTTTACCAATTCGCCCATTTCATTTATTCTATCTAAATGATTAAAATCTAAACAAAAAATTAAATCGGCATTCGCAATTAATTCACGGCTTTGTGTATCTGTTTTTTCAAATTCCCAAACTGTTTCGTTGCCTGGCATCCACCATAAATTATAAGGATAATCGGTTGGTGAAATAACTTGAACTTGATGATTTAATTGAATTAAATAATGATACAAACCCAACGAACTGCCCAATGCATCGCCATCGGGTTTATGATGCGTTGTAATAACTATTTTCAGTTTATTACCCGAAAATAATTTCTGTTTTACTAATTCAATATTTGTATCGTTAAGCATATTTTATTTTTAAACTAATTCGCCCCAAAGTGTTCCTGTGCCGCCTTTTGTAACTTTTACGTTTATGTAATCGCCTTTTTTTAAATCGCCTTTAGGAAAAATAATCATTTGGTTTTGTGTGTTTCTGCCCCACCATTCTTCATCAGGTTTTTTGTACGATGGACCTTCTACCAATACTTCAAAAGTTTTGCCTATTGCATTTTGGTTTTTTAGTAAAGAATATTTTCTGGTCTTTACAATTATTTCATCCAATCGTTTTTGTTTCACTTCTTCGGGCACATCATCTTTCATTTTTCTTTCAGCCGCTGTGCCGCTTCGTTCGCTGTATTTAAAGTGATAGGCAAAATCGAATTTGCAATAATCTAATAAGTCTAAAGTGTCTTGATGTTCGTCATCAGTTTCGGTACAAAAGCCACAAATCAAATCGGTTGAAATAGCACAATCGGGCATTATTTCTCTTATTCTATCAAACTTTGCTTTGTACCATTCAGCCGTATAAGTTCTGTTCATCAATTTCAAAACTCGGCTATTGCCTGCTTGTATTGGTAAATGAATTTGCTTACAAATGTTGTGATATTTTTTCATCGTAAACAACACGTCATCAGTAATATCTTTTGGATGTGATGTGCTGAAACGTACACGTAGTAATGGATTGATTAATGCAACTAGTTCTAATAATTGTGCAAAATTTACCGAGCCTTCAATGTTTTTATCTCTTTCATCAGGGTTTAAATTGGTTTGCTTTTCATTCAATTCTTGATTAGCAACCCAATAATACGAATCTACATTTTGCCCCAATAAAGTGATATCTCTAAAGCCATCATTAAATAATTGAGTACATTCATTTATGATAGAATGTGCATCACGACTACGTTCTCTACCTCTGGTAAATGGCACTACACAAAAACTGCACATATTATTGCAGCCTCTCATAATGGTTACAAATGCATTTACGCCATTACTCACTAATCGTGTTGGCGAAATATCAGCATACGTTTCTTCCCGTTTTAATAAAACATTTACAGCCTTATGACCGCTTTCAGCTTCTTTAATTAAATCGGGTAAAGTTCTGTAAGCATCAGGCCCTACCACCATATCAATCAAATGTTCTTGTTCTAATAATTTATCTTTTAATCGTTCGGCCATACAACCCAACACACCAATAAGCGTTTCGGGTTTTTGTTTTTTTATTTGATTAAATTGTTTTAATCTATTGCGTACATGCTGTTCGGCATTTTCACGAATGCTGCAAGTATTGATTAAAATCAAATCGGCATTATTATAATCGGTTGTTATGCCAAATCCATTTTGGTTTAAAACGGTGGCTACAATTTCGCTATCGTTAAAATTTAATGCACAGCCATAGCTTTCAACATAAAATAGTTTTCCGTTGGCAGGAATGTTCAATTTATCTTCAGCAAATTGAAATGCTTCGCCTTGGCGATTTTCATCGTGTTGCTTATCGCCTAAATCAATATGTGGTAAATTGCTTTCCATTTTTTTAAAAGGAGTGCAAATGTAGGGAATTACAGCGGCAAAAAGGAAGAAAGATGAGAAGATTTTAAATAACAAAGCCCCTGCATTAGGCAAGGGCTTTGAAGTGTTGTATTAATCATAGAAATAATTCCACAGTGGCAATGGGTACATAAAAAAAGAGAAACCAATTAGGTTTCTCTTTTTTTTATCAAAGTAGGGTAGCCATCTACGCTTACAATAATTCTATTTCCCAAGCACTTTGATATTCATAAGTTATTGATACTTAAAATTAAATAGAAATAACGATACCAACAAATAACGAATAGAGGGCATAAAAAAGTATTGGGCTAAGCAAAACTGCTTTATGTGAATCATAAGTGTGTTTCGGATATATCACCACTGCTTTATGTAAAACGTAAGTGTGTTTCAGATATATCACCACTGCTTTATATGAAACATAAGTGTGTTTCAGATATATCACCACTGCTTTATGTAAAACATAAACGTGTTTTATGTATATCACCACTGCTTTATGTAATCTCTTAAAAGGAATAGCGTATATCAGTTTTAAGCAATGGTATATTTAAAAATGATAAGCTAAGTTGTATTGGTTGTTGCAAAGATGCCGCTTAGCTTTTGTGTAGTGTATTGCCTACGGCACTTTACTACAAAGTAGTTTTGCTCCTTTAGGAGCTTACTGTTAATAGCAAAATAGATATACATAAAACGCAAAGCTCCATTGGAGCTACCTTTTTAATTTCTTCCGAACATCTATGGTGTTTCCACACATCTCAAATTGTTGCAATATAGAAAGTAGCTGAAGATATTTTTTTTGTTGAATTTATGGTAAGTGAATACATTCATTATGACGAAAAAATGGGTAAGTTTGTAATACAATAATGCAAGAAACATGAAGCAATTAAACAATACAGTGGTGAGTGGGGACACTAACCACGG